>CAZRQI010000445.1:0-1508 GCA_964602025.1 uncultured Veillonellaceae bacterium | reverse complement strand
AGATGGAACGCGAACGCCACGTCGTCATCCCAGCCGAAGGGCGCGATCTCCGCCATGATATAGTAAGCCCCGCCCGGTCGCACGCAGCGGAAGCCGACATCTTCCAAAGCCTTCAGCATATAATCCCGGCGCTGCCGGTAAAAATCGCCCAGTTCCTTATAGTACGATTCCGGGAATGCGAACGCCTCGGCGCAGGCCTCCTGCAACGGCGCCGCCGCCCCGACCGTCAAAAAGTCGTGCACCTTGCGGATGGAAGCGGTCAATGCCGCGGACGCCAGAATGAAGCCGATACGCCAGCCGGTCACGCTGAAAGTTTTGGAAACGCTGTTGACGGCGATCGTCCGCTCGGCCATGCCCGGCAGGGTCCACAGCGGAACATACTCGGCGTCGTCATAGAGGATATGCTCATAGATCTCGTCGGTAATCGCCAGCACATCGTATTTTTGGCACAACTGGGCGATCAGTTCGAGATCCTGCCGGGAAAAGACCCGACCGGTCGGGTTGTTGGGCGAATTGATCACAATCGCCCGGGTTTTTTCGTTGAACGCCGCAGCCAGCTCCTCATGGCAAAACGAGAAATCTGGCGGATGCAGGCTGACAAACCGCGGGGTGGCACCGCAGAGGATGGCGTCCGGCCCGTAGTTTTCATAGAACGGTTCAAAAACGATGACTTCCTCGCCTGGATTGACGGTCGCCATCAGCGAGGCGATCATGCCTTCCGTCGCTCCGCAGCAGACGGTCAGATTCGTTTCCGGATCGAAGGTCACGCCATAATCCCGCTTCGTCTTCGCCACGATCGCATCCCGCAGGTTCTTGGTCCCCCAGGTGATGGCGTATTGGTTGTGGTTGTTCATGATCGCCCGGCAGGCGGCTTCTTTGATTTCGGGCGGCGCCGGAAAATCGGGGAAGCCCTGGGCCAGATTCACGGCCTTGTGTTTGGCGGCGACCCGTGACATTTCCCGGATCACCGATTCGGTAAACTGCGCCGCTTTGTGGGATACGAACTCTCTCATTTTGTCTGGCCTCCTTGTTTTGCGGGTTTCTCCGTTGTTTTGGGCGCCGGCGGCGGATAACAGCCGTTAAAGGCGCCGAATTCATCAAAGGCGATCAGGCCGCCGACCTGGCAAGCGCTGGCGGTCGGCTTTTTCTTCGATCCTTCCAGGAACAGGCTCGCTTCCGCCAGCATGCAGGTCGCCACCTGGCCGTCGGCCCGGAAGGTGACCGGCGCACCCGCCTGGCAGGCAACCAGTTTGTTCTTGTCGTAAGGGAGATGCGCGGATTGTTTCAGACGGGCGACTTCCACCGTTCCATCCGGATAGAAGGCCACCCGTCCGCCGGCCTGGCAACCGATCTTTTCCTGCGCGGTGCGGCGAAATTCCATATCCTTGCTGAGCGTACAATATTCCACCTTGCCATCCGCCCGAAAGGCAATGCTGTATTTTGCGGCGCAGGAGATCGTCTGCCCGCCCGCCGCCGGAAAATCGCCCGGAGCCGCCAGCAGGCAGGAT
>CAZRQI010000444.1:0-1509 GCA_964602025.1 uncultured Veillonellaceae bacterium | reverse complement strand
GAACTTGATCCGCCGCTCGCCGAGATTGCGTTTCGGCGTGTTGACCACCCGTAGGAAAGCCAAATCGTCCTTAAAGACAATCAACCGCAGATAGGACAGCGCATCCTTGATCTCCATCCGGCCGAAAAACTGCACTCCGCTGTAGATGGTATACGGCAATTCTTCCTGCCGGAACACTTCTTCCAGGCTTCGTGAAAGATAATGGGCGCGGTACAGAATGGCGACATCACCCAGCTTCAGGCCCTGGCCGGCCAGTTCCCTGATTTGCCTCACAATCCAGCGGGCTTCCGCCGCTGCGGTTTTCGCATGATGGTAAACCACTTGCTCCCCGGAGGGCAGCAGCGGGATCAATTCTTTGCGGATGCGGTTTTTGTTCTTGCCAATCAAGGAGTTGGCCACCGCCACGATCTGCGGTGTCGACCGATAATTCTCCATCATCAGGATCGTCCGGACCGCCGGAAATTCTTCGGCAAAGTCCAAAATATAGCGGACGCTAGCGCCGCGCCAGGTATAGATCGTCTGATCCGGATCGCCCACGATGAACAGGTTGTGGTGGTAGGCGCACAACTCCTTCATCAGTCGGTACTGCAGATTATCGATATCCTGATATTCGTCGATCATGATGTATTCCAGCCGTTGCTGCCACTTAAGACGAATCTCGGCGTTGACGCGGAACAAATGCAGTACATAATTGATCAGATCATTGTAGTCGAGGCCGAAACATTTTTTTTGCTGATAAAGATAGCCCCAGAAAATGATGTCGTCCGTTTCCACGGCGTCGAGATATTTCTGGCGCAGCCCGGCCAGGGGCAAGGCAATCATGTGCTCGTAATAGGACGGATCTTTGAACACCTTGCGGATTTCGATCATGTCCCGTGCTTTGGCGAATGTCATGTGGTGCAGCGTGAGTCCGCGTTCCTCGTAGATGACCTTCAGCATCGCGTCGATGTCGGAGTTGTCCAGCACCAAAAAACTTTTCGGGTACTGCAGGGCATAAATGTCTTCCTGTAAAACGGACACGCAAAAGCTGTGAAACGTACTGATGTAGCCCGTATCGCTGTCGCCGGTGAGACGGCGGATGCGCTGCTTCATCTCGTTGGCGGATTTGTTGGTGAACGTGACGCACAGAATATGGGACGAAAGAATGCCCATCTCGTTGACGAGATAGGCAAACCGGTGGGACAGCGCCCGGGTCTTGCCCGATCCCGCCCCTGCGATCACGCGGATATAGCCTTCCGTAGCCGTGACAGCCTGCCGCTGCGGCTCGTTGAGACCCGCCAACAGTTCGCTCATTTCCCCCAAAACCTCACCTTAATTGAATTGGCAATCATAATTTTCAAGCTTTCGCCAGAACATATGTTTGTATTTGTAGTATAGCGGAACCAGCCGGCGATGTAAAGCGGACAACAGAAAAGAGCCCCGGGACGCTGTCCCGGGGCCTGCTTTATGAATGGTGCGGGTGGTCGGACTCGAACCGACACGGTATTGCTACCGAGGGATTTTAAGTCC
>CAZRQI010000443.1:0-1517 GCA_964602025.1 uncultured Veillonellaceae bacterium | reverse complement strand
TATTTTAAATATTTAGATATGCAGCCTGTTCAAGCTAAATGGGGAAAGAGATTTTGAGAGAAATTCCCGGTATGTTGGCGGTTATTTTTGTCGCCCGTCCGGGGTTTTGTATTTCTCATAACGGGTATGGATAGTCTGAACAAGAAAGGGTGGCGGGAATGGAAAGAAAAATGTATTCGGAAGAATTGGCCGGCATCAAGCGGTTGACTCTGGACATGGGCCAAAAAACGGTGGAAGCGGTAAAACTGGCCGCCCAGTCGCTGATCACAAATAACCAGGAGCTGGCGACCCAAGCCCGCGCCCTGGAAAAGGAAGTCGATGAAATGTATCGGCAGATCGACGACCGCTGCATCGTGAGCATTGCGACCCAGCAGCCGATGGCGGGCGATCTGCGGTTTTTGGTGTCTACGCTCAAGATTGCCACCGAAATCGAACGTATCGCCGACTATGCGAACAATATCGCGAAGATGGTGCAGCGCAAGTTTGCCCAGGAAGACATGTCCCCCATCGAATCGATGAAGGCGTCGGTGGACATCATGGCCCGCGAAGCGGTCAGCATGCTGCGGGAAGCATTGGAGGCCTACGAAAAAAACGATCCGGAACTGGCGACGCTGGTGCCGAAACGGGATGCCCTGGTGAACCGCCTGAACAAGGATTTATTCCGAAATATCCTGGCCATGGCGACCGTCAAGCAATATGCGAATGAACTGGCCATGGACTTCCACACGGCGATCCGCTACATCGAGCGGGTGGCCGACCGGTCCGGCAATATCGCCGAATATGTGTATTATGCGGCGACCGGGTTCCGGTTCCCGGACAACAGCAAAAAATAGCGGCACGGACGGATCCCGTTCGGAGAGGAGGCGCCGGCATTGTATGCGGAATTGATCGAAATAGCGCGTCTGAGCATTGCGGCGTTTCTGGGCGGCATTGTCGGACTGGAGCGGCAGCAGCGGCATAAATCGGCCGGGTTGCGGACCCATATCCTGGTCAGTCTGGGATCTTGTCTGGTCATGTTGATTTCCTACAAGTTGTACGCGGGGGTGCAGGGCCTGACCAACGCTGATCCGGCGCGTCTGGCGGCGCAGGTCGTCAGCGGCATCGGCTTTCTCGGCGCCGGCACCATCATGAAGGAAGGGTTGACGATCAAAGGCCTGACGACGGCGGCCAGCCTGTGGGTCGTGGCCGGCGTGGGCCTGGCGGTGGGCGCCGGATACTATGTCGGCGCAGTCACGACGACGGTCCTGTCGGTGCTGGCCCTGACGTATTTGCCCCGATTCGAGCGACTGTACGGCTGCGGGCCGTCCCAGGTCGCGATCGTAGTCCGCTCCGTGGACAAACCCGGCCAGATCGGCCGGATTGGTTCCTATCTCGGCACAAAAAACGTCGCCATTTGCGATATAAAAATCGATGAAGTCGGTAAAAACGACATTCACATTTCCGTGATCCTCGATGTCACCGACCGCCGGATTATTCCGGATATCGTTGATGGGATGAGGGGAATCGAGGGAGTGGTG
>CAZRQI010000442.1:0-1531 GCA_964602025.1 uncultured Veillonellaceae bacterium | reverse complement strand
CCCAATACAGTGGCGGGACCGCGCCGGCATTACACCGGACTTCCCTATTAAGCCCCGTAGGGCACCTATCCCGGTATGAAATTTTCAAACTTCAATGTCCAGGGGAATAGTAACACGAGACGAGCATCCTGTCAACCGACATTGATTCTCAAATTTCGGTTCAGTCCGTGCCGCCGATTTAGTTCAACTCGTTTCGGGAGTACTTGGTTCCCTTGAGCGTGACCTCCAACGCCAAGCCCTTATCCGTGATCACATACATCCAGACATCCGGCGATACGGAAAAAGCGCCCTGATAGGCTCCGCCCGATACGCTGTCGGTTGCGGCCGCCGTCGCCTGGCCGCCGAACTGCCAGCCCTCCGTCGTAAATTTTTTCAGCGCATGCTCTTTTTCGAAAACAAACACGACATTGTAGGTTTTGGCGCCAATCCCGAGCCCAACGGATCCTGTCACCATATCCATAAAGGTTTCTTCATCCGTTTCGTTGTTTACCGCCATTCCCTTGCCAGTCCCGCCGCCGATGAACAGCAGCTTTACCCCCCAGTTGCCAAACACCGCGTAGCCGGCGGCTTTCTCAACATAGTGCCGGGCGGACGGCTGCAAGTCATAGAGCTTGTCCAGGGTCTTTTGGGATATATCCCGGATATGCTGTCGTTTTTCTTCTTTTGTGGCAGCACAGGCAATCGATGCGGACAGCATGAGCATCGCCAACACCAGGGTCAGAATTTTTACGACCGATTTTCTGCTCATTTGCAGTCCTCCTTCCTCGTCCGGCAATGCCGTATTCCGGCCTGCCGCTGATCCTATTGTACCGCCAATCATGCTGGAAGGGCAAGTGCGCAAGCCTGTCCTGCAAAACGGAAGGGACGGCTTACCTTCCGTCCCTTCCGGGTTTACGCCGTCAATGCTATCCGGCAATTACAATTGGAATTTCGCTACGGCTTCCTGCAAATCACCGGCCAATTTCGCCAGGCTCTGGCTCGAAGAGGCGATTTCCTCGGTGGAAGCCGATTGTTCCTCAGTGGCCGCCGAAATGCTCTGCGCTTCCACGGCAGCGTCGCGGCTGATCTTTTCTACGCGCCGCATGGATTCGACGATCCGTTTGCTGCCGGAACCGACTTCGGCGAACGCCGTCGAGAGGCCGCCGACTCTGCCGGCCACATCGTTGACTTGCTGGCCGATGGCCGCGAATCCTTCGCCGGCCGAATTCACCAGGCCGACGCCCTGCTCGATATTGGCGCTGGCTTCGCCGATCGCCTCGACCACATTTTGGATGTTGGCGTTGTTAATGCCAATGATCCCCTTGATCTGTTGGGCGGCATTTTCGGATTGCTCCGCGAGTTTCCGCACTTCTTCGGCCACTACGGCGAATCCTTTGCCCTGCTCGCCAGCCCGCGCCGCTTCGATCGCCGCGTTCAGGGCCAGCAGATTCGTCTGCCCGGCGATGTTCGAAATCAGGCCGACGATTTCCTCGATCTGACGCGAACCGCTTTCCAGATCGCCAGCCGCTGCATGCGCCTTGCGGGCGCCTTC
>CAZRQI010000441.1:0-1535 GCA_964602025.1 uncultured Veillonellaceae bacterium | reverse complement strand
GGCCGCCCCGATACAGGCGCTCGAACAGAATCGCCATGTCCCGGGCGGTGGTGATATTGGAATAGCCATAGGTATCGCGGGCTTTGGCATCGCGGATCGTGGTGCGGGTCATGCCCAGATCGGCAAACAGGGTGCGGATTTTTTCCGGGCCGATCTTTTCTTCGATCTCATCCAGAAAAATCGCGAAGTACTCGTTGTCGCTGACGAGCATCATGAGTTCGACGCCGATGTCGTAACCCACTTGCTCCAAAAAGTCGGCCTGGTCATAAAATTGTTGGTACATTACGATGGAAACCGGCACTTTGATCGTCGATGCGGCGGCGAAGATTTCGTCGGCGTTCAGTGCAAAAACCTGACCGGTTTCCAGATTTTTGGCGTAGATTCCCGCAGTCCCTTTGAACTGGCCGAGAAAAGGACATAGGGGCGGGGTAGCGGTCGGCGCCGGGAGCGCCGTTGCCGTCGGTGGTTTGGCGGGACGCCGCAGGGAAGAGCGGGGCCGGGCCGGCGTGAAGTAAGCGGTCAGAAATACGACTGCCCCCAGCAACAACACCACCAGTCCGCATAACCAGCATTTCGAGCGTCTCATGCGAATCCTCCGGCAAGTTGGTTTCGCTTTTTTTGCATTGTACCCTTCTCCATCGATGCGCCGGACTCCTGCCGAGTTCTGAAACAGCGTCGCTCACGCCGATGCTTCCATAATTATTTTCCGCTCGTGATGAAACCGCGCCGCGAGCAACACGGCCAGCACTCCCGTAAGAATCATGAACTCGCCGAGAATAAACCCCGGCAGGACCGCCGGCGATTGTTCCTTTTTTTTTGTGATGTTTTCTAATCTTGCCACAATCTTGCTACAACTTTTTTCGGAGGTTCTGTAAATACGATTTCCGAATGTATACAAAAATTTTACCGGTCTTGCGATCGGGCAACGGGGTTCCGCCGCGTACTTGCGGCAAATTGACGTTGTAGCGGACACTCACCAGACGAATGGCCACCGTGATGAAAAACGCCGGATACAGCGCCTGGCCGTCCGGCATGACCATCTGCAGCCCATAGAACGAAAATGCGCCGATGGCGGAAGCCACCGCGTAAATCTCCTTATGAAACACCAGGGGAATTTCCCGGATAAATACATCCCGCAGCACTCCGCCGCCAATGCCGGTCGTCACTCCCAGCACGATGACCAGCAGCAGGTTGTCGTGTGACAGCGCCAGCCCGGCGCCGGTAACCGTAAATGCGCCGAGGCCGACCGCATCACAGACCGTCAGCAGCGTTTTCCGCCGGGCGACAGGAATGACGTAGAATGAAACGATGACTGCGACAGCCAGGCTGAGCAAAATGAACGCCGGATTGCGAAAGGCCAGTGGCGGCGCGTTGCCCAGCAGAGTATCCCGGATAATCCCGCCGCCCACTGCGGTGGTCACGGCCAGCATCGCCACGCCGAAAATATCCAGCCGTTTTTTTATCCCCACCAGCGACCCGGCCGCCGCAAAAGCGATCGTACCGGTAATCTCCAAAATTGTCCACAGCAAGTCGCG
>CAZRQI010000440.1:1305-1536 GCA_964602025.1 uncultured Veillonellaceae bacterium | reverse complement strand
GCCCCAGCGACACCGGCACCCTGCTCGCGGCCAACACCGCCGGCATCGATCCCGTCTTGTACTGGGTGAAATACCAGGTGCCCATCGCCGCCGTCACCATTCCGGTCGTCGCGGTGCTGCACTACCTGACCCAGAAGTGGATGGACGCCCGCGACGGCCATGTCGTGAAGGCAGCGGAAATCGCCGCGCCGACGGCGGGCGACGGCAAAGAACCTGAAAAACTGCCGCCGA
>CAZRQI010000440.1:0-1295 GCA_964602025.1 uncultured Veillonellaceae bacterium | reverse complement strand
GATGTTCTACGCCATTCTGCCGGTCATTCCCCTCTGCCTGATCCTGTCGTTCAGCGACCTCTGGATCAAATGGATCAAGATGGACATCATCAAGGCCATGTTCATCGGTTTGGCGATCGGCATGATTGTGGAATTCATCCGGCTTCGGGACGCCAAGAAGGTGCTGGGTGACATCCAGGTGTTCTTCGACGGTCTTGGCATGCAGATGGCTAATGTCATCACCCTGATCGTCGCCGGCGAAACTTTCGCCAAAGGCCTGGTGACCATCGGCACCATCGACACCATCATCAATTCGGCCCAGAGTTCCGGCTTCGGCGCGGCTGGCATGATCCTGCTGATGATCTCGATCATCGCGGTCTCCTCGGTCATCATGGGGTCCGGTAACGCGCCGTTCTTCGCCTTTGCCGCCCTGACACCGACCGTCGCCGCCAAAATGTCGGTCCCGGCCGTCGTGATGCTGCTGCCGATGCACTTCGCGGCCAGCGCGGCCCGGGCGATGTCGCCGATCACGGCGGTCATCGTGGTTTCCTCCAGCATGGGCGGCGTCTCGCCGTTCGATGTCGTCAAGCGCACCGCCATCCCGATGGCCGGCGCCCTGATCACCCTGGTTGCGGCCAACTTTTTCTTCTTCTACTGATTCCATGGCCAACCGGCCAAAAGCATACAGAGGCGGAGAGTTCCGAATCCGGAATCTCTCCGCCTCTTTCTTTGCACATTCCCGTCGGCTTACGCCTGATGCAGTTTTTTCAGCAAGAAGGCCATGTTCTCGCCAATATTCCGCATATTGGCCAGCCCTTCTGCGTCCTTTTCCACTTCGCCGATTTCGCGGCCATACACCATGTTCCAGTAGGTGGAGCCGACAATGAACATCTGCCCGTACTGGAAGAAATGATTCATGGTATCCACGGCGTGGATCGCGCCGCCCCGGCGCACCGCAGAAACCGCTACCGCCACCTTGTGTTTGAACAGACCGCCGTTGGCGCTGGACACGAGTCCGGCCCGGTCGATTAGCGCCTTCATCTCCGCCGAAACGTCAGCGAAATACGTGGGCGACGCCAAAATGATGCCGTCGGCGGCCATCATCTTCGCCACGCATTCGTTCAGGATATCCTCCGAAATCACGCATTTGTTGTTCTTGGTCCGAAAACAACCGTAGCAGGCGGCGCAACCCCGCAGCTGGCTTCCCGCCAGTTGGATCATCTCCGTCTCGATCCCCTGTTTCTCCAGCTCGGCAAAAATGGTCCGGATCAGAATGGCCGTGTTCCCGTTCGGTCGGGCGCTCCCGTTGATTGCCA
>CAZRQI010000439.1:0-1541 GCA_964602025.1 uncultured Veillonellaceae bacterium | reverse complement strand
CCTGCCGGCGATCATTACGGAATTCATCCGGAAATACCCTTCCATCAGAGTCGACTTGGTCGAGTCCAATACCGCCCAACTGGAAGCTCAGCTATTTTCCGGCGCGCTGGATTTTGTCGTGGATAATTACACACTCAGCGAGACCATTTACGAAAAGCACTTGTTCTGCAGCGAACGACTGATCCTCACCGTGCCGAAAAAATTCGAATCCAATCAGCTTGCCCGGGAATACCAGTTGTCGTTGGCGGACATTCGCCGCGGCAGGCACCTGGATTCCGCCACAAAATCGGTCCCATTGGCCTTTTTCGCCCAGGACCCCTGCGTTTTTTTGCGGGCCGGCAACGACACCCGCATCCGGGCGGACCAAATTTTTCAGGAAAACGGCATCAAACCGAATGTCATTCTGGAACTCGACCAGTTGGCTACCGCCTATAACGTCGCCTCTTACGGCATGGGCATCACCATCATCAGCGACACGCTGGCCCAAAAGGCGAGCCATGGCGCCAATATGCTCTATTACAAGATTGACAGTCCCCATACATTCCGCAATGTCTACTTCTACAACAAGCAAAACAAATACATCTCCCGGACCATGGCGGAGTTCATAAAAATAGCGCAAAAACCTTCCGGTCTTTGCGCGCAGGAGTCAAACTCATAAATTTTAGGGTGACAATAGACTTAGCGCCTCCGCTTCCGGCGCCGGCCGGCTGAACAGATAGCCCTGGGCGAAGTCGCAGCGGCTGCCCGCCAAAAATTTCAATTGTTCTTCCGTTTCCACGCCCTCGGCGACTACGACCATATTCATCTGGTGGGCCATATCCACAATCGTGTTGATAATAGTCTTGTTGGCGCCGGTCTCCAAGATCCGGTCGATGAACGATTTGTCGATTTTCAGCGTCTGCACCGGCAGCCGTTGCAGATACGTCAGCGACGAGTATCCCGTGCCGAAGTCGTCCAGCGCCAGACGCACGCCCATCGCCCGCAAGGCTTCCAGCCGGGAAATCGCTTCCTGCAGCGAGGCGATCACGGCGCTTTCGGTAATTTCAATTTCAATCTGGTGCGGCAATATCCCGGCCTCCCGCACGGCCTCGCGCACACTGTCGAGAAACCCGTCCGCGCACAGTTGATGCGGCGACACGTTGACGGCGACGCAGAGATTTTCCCGGCCGTCGTCAGCCAGGCGCCGGGCGAACCGGCAGGCTTCCCGCAGCACCCGGGCGCCGATGATCTTGATCAAGCCGCTTTGCTCCGCCACCGGAATAAACCGCGCCGGCGGGATGTCGCCGTTTTCGGGAGTAATCCAGCGCAACAGCGCTTCGAAGCCGACGATAGCGCCGGTCGCGATATTGACCTGCGGCTGATAATGCAGGGAAAACTCTTTATTGGCGACGGCAAGATGCAGATTCTTGGTGAGAAGCATTTTGTCATACGCTGCGGCTTGCATGTCCGTGTCATAGAATTTCCAGCAGTTCTTGCCGGATTGTTTCGCAAAATACATGGCGTTGTCCACATTCTTGAGGATCTCGTCAACGGTGTCGCCA
>CAZRQI010000438.1:0-1542 GCA_964602025.1 uncultured Veillonellaceae bacterium | reverse complement strand
TGCACCTTCGGCGCCCTGCTGACAGGGGCTCTCCAGAGTTCCATTCATTTACGGTTCCCGACGGTGCACCGCACGCGTTCCGCAAACTTCACATGGACTGATTGTATTCAGTTATGGACTGATTTTGTCCGCCATTTGCAATTATAGTGAAAACCCGAACAATTTGTCAAGTATCTACAAAAATTTTCGTGCGCAATCACAGGACAGGGGCAACCCTTTACCGCGGCGGCGCCAACAAAAACTGCGCCTGCGGGTTCTGCTCGATCGTCCAGTTCATTTGCCAGTTGCCCAAAAAGAGCACCACGGGGCGGTCGAACCGGTCCCTGACCACCAAATTTTCATCCATATACTTGAGCGGCCGGGCGTCCGCCGGATCCTCGACCAGCCAGCGGGCCGCCGTGTGCGGCAGATACTGGATGTCGATCTCCACGCCATATTCGTACTGCAGGCGGTAGGCCAGAATTTCGAACTGCAGCTGGCCGACTACGCCGATGACATAGCCCTGATCGGCGGCAATCGGTTGCTGAAAAATCTGGATGGCGCCTTCCTGCCCGAGTTGGGTGATTCCCTTGATAAAATGCTTTCGCTTCAGCGTCGCTTTCGCCTGTACTTTCGCAAACCGCTCCGGCGGAAACACCGGAAAATCCTCAAACGTGACATCGACGCCCGGTTCGCAGATCGAGTCGCCAATGGCGAAAATGCCGGGGTCGAACAACCCCACGACATCTCCCGGGTAGGCTTCTTCCACGATGGTCCGCTCCTGCGCCACGAACTGCTGCGGCTGCGTCAACGCCAGCGTTCGGCCGGACTGCTTGTGGCGAACGGTCATTCCCCGCGTGAATTTACCGGAACAAATCCGCACGAACGCCAGACGGTCGCGATGCGCCGGGTTCATGTTGGCCTGGATTTTGAACACGAACGCGCTGAACCCCTCCGCATCCGGCTGGATCACGCCCTCTTTCGCCAGTCGCGGCGATGGCGATGGCGCCAGCGTCAAAAACTCTTCGAGGAACGCCCGCACGCCAAAGTTTGTCAGAGCGCTGCCGAAATACATCGGACTCAGTTCCCCCTGCAACACGGCTTCCGCATTAAAAGAATCCCCGGCCATATCCAGCAATTCAATGTCATGGCATAGTTGCGCGTGGATGTCGGCCGGCAATTGGCGGGAAAAACTTTCATCGGTCAAATCGCCGACTTGGGATTTGAGAATATTGCTGCCATGCGAACCGTCGGCCTCAAACAGCTCGACCTGTTTTAACCGCCGATTGTAAACTCCGCAATAGTCCCCATTGATGCCGACCGGCCAGTTCATGGGGCAGGAACGGATGCCGAGGACTTTTTCCAGCTCATCCATCAGTTCGAACGGATCCTTGCCGAAGCGGTCAATTTTGTTGACAAACGTGAACACCGGGATACGGCGTTGCCGACATACCTGGAACAGTTTCCGGGTTTGCTCCTCCACGCCCTTGGCCGCATCGATCAACATTACGGCGCTATCCGCCGCCATCAGGGTGCGGTAGGTATCCTCGCTGAAGTCCTGGT
>CAZRQI010000437.1:0-1543 GCA_964602025.1 uncultured Veillonellaceae bacterium | reverse complement strand
TACAGACCGGAGCCCTGGGCGGACAAACACAGTGTCCGAGCAATGCGGCAAAGGTGTTCTTCACAATTCTGTCTTCGAGCGAATGAAAAGATATGACGCCGATTCTTCCTCCCGGCTTGAGACGATCGATTGCGGTTCGCAATGCGGCGGGAAGAATGGACAGTTCTCCGTTCACTTCGATCCGGATCGCCTGAAAGGTCCGCTTCGCCGGGTGCGGTCCCTGACGCCGGGCGGCGGCCGGAATCGCGGCGGCAATAAGCTCGACCAGCTCAAAGGTCGTGGTCAGGGGACGATTCCGCCGGGCTTCGACGATAAATTTGGCGATTCGCCGCGCCCAGCGTTCTTCTCCGTATTCAAATATCACCCGGGCCAATTCCTTTTCCGGATAGGTGTTCACGATTTCCTGGGCGGTCAGTGGCTGTTCCGGATTCATGCGCATATCCAGCGGACCGTCATTCATATAGGAAAAACCCCGTTGCGGCAAATCAATCTGATGGGAAGAAACACCCAAGTCAAACAGGATTCCATCGACTTGGCCAATTCCGAGTTGGTCCAGTACAGCGCCGATTTCGCGGAAGTTCCCCCGCACAACATGGACAGTCGGCCTGACTCCGGTCAGCCGGAGACGGCCAGCCTGCACCGCCGCCGGATCCTGGTCAATCCCCACGAGGCAACCCGATGAACCCAAGCGTTCGGCAAGGGCGGCAGAATGGCCGCCGCCTCCCATTGTACAATCCACATAAATCCCGTCCGGGTCGCCGAGAATCCCTTCCACGCTTTCCCGCAAGAGAACCGTTTCGTGCCGAAACTCTTTCTGCATCCTCAAATACCGAAATCAATCAGATGCTCCGACAGTTGTTCCACCGTCGGACCCATCCGTTCGTTATATTGCGTCCAGATTTCCTTGTTCCAGATTTCGACCCGGGTCGAAACGCCGATCACCACGACATCCTTTTCCAACTTTGCATACTCCCGGAGATTGGGCGGCAACAATACCCTTCCCTGCTTGTCGGCCTCCAGTTCGGCTGCACCGGAAAAGATATACCGGGAAAACGCCCGCGCCTCCGGCTTTACCAATGACAGTTGCTTCAATTTCCCTTCCAGGTTGGCCCACTCGGTCATGGGATAAATGAAGAGGCAGTCATCCAGCCCCCGAGTGGCAATGAATGTGTCGCCCAGGCCTTCCCGGATCCTGGCGGGCAGAATGATTCGCCCCTTGCTGTCCAAGGTATGCTGATATTCTCCCATAAACACATTCATTCACCCCCTTCGCGGAAAAATCCACCACATCTCTCCACATTAAACCACTTTATGCTATTATAATTCGAATAAGACAAAAAAAATCCTTCAAAAAAATTGAAGGATAAGAGATTTTTTTAAAGTTGGGACTTAAGTCCTATAGAGTAACATCCACGATACTGGCGCCGACAATCCCCTGCAAACGCTCCGGCGCTACCGGCAAGGCGGAATTGGCCGTTCCGGCCGCCGCATATACGACATCATAATCAAAAAGTCCCCGGTCCAGACAAATCTTGATCGACCC
>CAZRQI010000436.1:0-1549 GCA_964602025.1 uncultured Veillonellaceae bacterium | reverse complement strand
CAGGGAGGAACAACATGGAAAAACGAAGATTGGGCCGGACCGGCATGGAAGTCACCTGTATCGGCTTCGGCGCATTGCCGATGCAACGCTGCACGATGGAGGAAGCCGGCGAGGTCCTGCACAAGGCGCTGGACAGCGGCATCAACTTCATCGACACTGCCCGGGCCTATACCGACAGCGAGGAAAAAATCGGCCGCCACATTTCTTCAAGGCGCAGCGAGTACTATCTGGCGACGAAGAGCCTGAAACGGACCAAAGCGGGCATGGCCGAGGATATCGACACCAGTCTGCGTCTGTTGAAAACCGACTGCATCGACCTGTACCAGATCCACAACGTGAAGAAGCGCGAGGAATACGAACAGGCGATGGGATCCGGTGGGGCACTGGAAGCGCTGAAAGAGGCGCAACAGGCGGGTAAGATCCGATTCATCGGCATCACCGGCCATGACTACGATCTGCTGGTCGAAGGCATTAAGACCAACGAGTTTGCCACGGTGCAGGCGCCGTTCAACGCGGTCGAGCCGAAGCCGTTGGAGAAGCTGTTCCCGTTGGCGAGGGAAATGGATATCGGCCGGATCGTCATGAAACCGTTGGGCGGCGGCCAGATCGAGAACCGGGTGCTGGCTCTGCGTTATATCCTGGCGCAGGATATCACAGTGGCGATCCCGGGCATGGACCATCCGGATCACGTCAAGGAGAACCTGGCGGCAGCCAACCCGATCCGGCCGCTGACGGCGGAAGAAAAGGCGGTGTTGGACGCGGAAGTGGCGCAACTCGGCAAGAACTTCTGTCGTCGCTGCGGCTATTGCCTGCCCTGCGCTCAAGAGATCGACATCCCGGCTACCTTCATCATCCACCTGCAATATTCCCGTTACGGCATGAAAACGGCCGGCGCGGCGAAATACGAAGCATTGCCGGCCAAGGCTTCGGCCTGCATCGGCTGCGGCGTTTGCGAAACCCGCTGCCCCTACGATCTGCCGATTCGGGAACGGCTGAAACAAATCGCCCAGGAAATGGGCTGAGGAGGGAAAAACATGGCGGACCAGATTTTTGACGTTGCCATTATCGGCGCGGGGCCGGCGGGATTGTCGGCGGCGCTGACGGCGCGGGTACGCAACAAGAGCGTGGCCCTGTTCGAGCACATGGATTTCAGCCCGAAACTGCAAAAAGCCCATGCGATCAACAACTATCCCGGCCTGCCATCAACACCCGGCAAAGATCTGATGAAACAGTTCGCCGACCACGCTCTGGCCGCCGGACCGACCCTGATCAAGGAAAAAGTGACCAATGTATTCGCCGGCGACACCTTTACGTTGTTGACTCCGAACAATACCTACGAGGCCAAAGCCGTCGTTCTGGCCATCGGCGTCAGCAATTCGGCGATGCTCACCGGCGAAAAGGATCTCGTCGGCAAAGGAGTTTGCTACTGCGCAACCTGCGACGGCATGCTCTATCGCGACAAGCCGGTGGCGGTCATCGCCTACACCGAGGAAGGTGAGCATGACGCGGATTTTCTCGGCGAAATCTGCCCGGTCGTGTATTTCATTCC
>CAZRQI010000435.1:0-1552 GCA_964602025.1 uncultured Veillonellaceae bacterium | reverse complement strand
ATCAATGGCCAAAGTTTTCATGATTAGGCTCCTTTACCGATAAATAAGGCGCAGAGAGGTATTCCCTGCGCCTTATTGGTGCTACCCGAGCAGATCGTCCGCTTCGTACGGAATATCATCGAATTCATCTTCCGCACGTTTCCGTCCGGACAGCGATTCGCCGTCCGCCCATTTTTGGACATTGTTCAAACCGACGCCAATTCCGCGATTGCCTTTTTTGTTGAAGGCATAAAAATTGACGCTGACCCGGGCATAGCACCCGCTATACAATTCTGTGTCATTCGTGATGGGGGCCCGTTGCTGATCGACCAGGCCCGGCTGCCGCTTGCTGGATGCGTTGAAAAACAGGCATCCGGCATATTCGGGGTTGGTGTCCGCTTTATCATCGCCGTCGCGAACCGGCATTTTCATGTCTGTCGGGACTTTGCCGCCCCACAGTTGAATCGACTTCGGATCCGCCTTCACGGCATCGATCGCGGCTTTAATTTTAGCCAGCGTCGACTTGTCGGATTTTGGGACCAGGATCGCGGCCGAATATTTCGGTTCGCCGCCGTCTTCCGGGGCTTTCGGGGTGAAGAGATTCGCATAGGATAACCGGACCTTGCCTGTGATGACGTGAGTGTTGTTTGTCGTTTCTGCCATTTTTACTGTTCCTCGCTTTCACTTATTTCGTCGAATTCCGCCTGCGCGGAGGCGGTCGGACTGATTGCCGGCCGTTTGTCACTTTCCGGGGCCAGCGCCGGCTTACCGGGTGGTTTGATTACCGTGGCGCCAAGGATCTCCGCGAAGCGTTTTTTGCCGAGCAGTTTTTCCATGGCGCTGATGCCCAGAAGTTCGAAAATCTGTTCTTCCTTGTATCCGGCTTTCAGCAGAACGTTGGCCGCAGCCACCTGGTCGGAATACTTGCGGTTGCTTCGGCCCTCGACCAGCTTCCAGCCGGGGAACGTCGTTCCGTGGTTCACCGCTTCCTTCAGAGCGTACTCCTTCAGATCACTTACCCACGAAACGTATTGATCAACCTTCCCGAGCAGATCGGCGACTTCATCTATCGTCAACAGGAACAGGTCCTGGAACTCCTCTGCAGCCAACTTCTGATTCAGCTCCGCCCGAGACCGGCAGGTCGCCCTGGCTTTGCAGAATTTGCACCAATCGCCGGCGGCGAATATCCCTTTGCCCTCATAGGCCACCTTGGCCACCGGCTTGACCACGTCTTCGCCCCACTCAAGCAGCTTGCTGATGGATATGGTTTCGGAGGATACGCTGTCCAGCCGGGGCTGTACGATCGTCATGGTGAGCTGCCGAATATCATAAAGGCATCCGAAGGAGTCGACCGCGCCCAGGGCGTACAACATCATTTGCGTGTTGCCTGCGGCGTCGACCGCGACGCCTTTTCCGAATTTGAGATCGATGACCTCGATCGTGCCGTCGGCGATAATCACTGCGTCACCGGTACCGAATCCTTCCGGTACCCAGCTGCTGAAATCCAGCTTCTGTTCCAGCAGCAATTCAGCGTCAGACGTCTTTGCCAAAGCGGCGTGATATTTTTCCTTGA
>CAZRQI010000434.1:0-1553 GCA_964602025.1 uncultured Veillonellaceae bacterium | reverse complement strand
ATTTCACTTCGTCTTCGGTGAAACAGGTGTTGGAAAACCTGATCCTGTCCAATACGTTCCGCCTCGGCGTCATGGGTCTCACAAAAACGCTTTCGCAGGAACTGGGCAAGGAAAACATCCTGGTCAACGTGATGGGTCCGGGACGGATCGAAACGGCAAGAATCCAGCAACTCGACCAGATTCGGGCGGCCAAAGCGGGGATTTCGCTGGAACAAGTCTATGAAAACATGGTCAAAACCATCCCCCTCGGCCGGTACGGCACTCCGGAGGAATTCGCCAAGCTGGCCGTGTTTCTCTGCTCCGAGGCCAACACCTATATCACCGGGCAGACCGTACTCGTGGACGGCGGCATGACCAAAACATTTTGATCCCCCTGCAGGGGCATAAATACCAACAGGCGCTGGATAGGCCTCCTATCCAGCGCCTGTTCTATCTCTGTGCATTCCCTACCGGCCCGCCCAGCTGGCGACATACTCCGTATGCCGGTCCGGTTTCGCCAACGCCGGTTCCCGGATGATCCAGCCTCCCGGCAGTCCCAGTTCCCGCATGGCCAGTTCAAAGTGGCACAGGGCAATCCCCATGTCGACCCGCTGTACGTCCGCCACACCAAGGAACTTACCGATCAGGCTGTCTTTGCCGTAGCCCGGCGTGCGCTGCAAGTAAAAATGCCACAGTTCTCCCGCGCGGACAATTCGCCACGGCTGTTTGTTCGAGGCCGATGGCGCCCAACGCACCATATCCAGCGCCACTGCGGCTACGCCGATGTCTTCCGTCCGGATCGGATTTCCGAAGCCTTCTTCGAAAAACAGTTGCTCCGCCGGCAACCGGTGTTCGCCGCCGGCCCGTCGCCGAATCCAGTCTTCCGCCTTGCTGGTCTCCGCCACATAGCCGATGGAGGTCACCGCCGGAACGAGTTCCGCCGTCGTCGCGCCGATCTTTTTGGCAAAGCCGCTTTTGGTGAAGCTGCCGCCCAACCAACAAGTTCCCAGACCCAGGTCCGTTGCGCACAAAATCGCCTGCTCCATCAAATAGCCAAAATCCTCAAGATTTTTGGAGCCCGGACCGACCGCGCCCACGATGAACCCGGCGGCATTCTTGATCACGCCGTAGGTGCCGACGCCTTTCAACTCCTGACGGTCGTGTTCGGTGGCAGTCAGCAGCAAAAAACGGACTTCGGCGCCAAACGGTCCGACCTTGAGTTCATCCAGGCATGCCTGCAATTGCTGCTTTGTCTCGTCCTGAATCGGCCGTTCCGGGTGGCGACGGCAGGAGAAACGCCGCCGTATCAAATCTGTGGCCGCCTTGTTCATCGCTCATTCCTCCCTGTGGATTTGTTTTTTCCAACCGGGATCAGCACCCAGCCTATTTTCCCTGCGGGGCAAGTTTTGGCGCGACCGTCGCCGGAATCGGGCAGACATAGCTCTTTCCGCCCAGACTGGCTCGCAGTTCTTCCTGGGCGGCCGCCGCCAACGCAGGCTGTTCCAGAACGTCGACAGCAGCGCCGGCCATCACTTTAGCGGCGATCAGCATTCCCTTATGGGCCAGGCTCGTTG
>CAZRQI010000433.1:0-1554 GCA_964602025.1 uncultured Veillonellaceae bacterium | reverse complement strand
TGGCGGTTTCCAGCCTGATTTGGTGGCTTGTCAAGCGTTAGGCCGGGTGTCGGGCCATGCTAAAACGGACCGTCATCGTTGAATGTGGGGCGGGTCTGGTTTTTCAATAATTGCAAAGCCTCTTCAGCCTGCAGAAGCAGGCTGTTTTTATCCGCGGGCAAAGTGCCGGCGAGCGGCAACATGTTGGAAACATGATTGCTGCGGAATATACAGGGAGAGTGCATATTCAGGTTGCTTACGAGTTCTTTCAGTTCCAGGACGAATTCATAGGGCGATAAGGGTTGAAACGTTCCCTGCTCGGCTTCGGTGCGCAATGGGGTTCCACGATGCAGCATCAGCGTCAGCGCACTAAGCATCGTCGGATTGATGGCGCTGGCGACGCGGGCGCTGTTCAGCGCATGTTGCCGTGAAAGATCGCGACCGCCCAGCCCCAACACGAGCATTGCCGATAGCTTCATTCCGGCGGCGATGATTTTCTGTCCGGCTTCAATCATTTCCGCACTGGTTACCCCTTTTTGCACCCGGGCGAGCACCTCGTCGTCGCCGCTCTCAATGCCGAGATATACCAACTGCAGTCCGGCTTGTTTCAGCAATTGAAGATCCGCCGGAGTTTTCCGCAGGATATCGAGCGGGCCGCCGTAACAGGAGATACGGGAAAGCTTGGGGAAATGGGCTTTCAGCAGCTCGATGATTGCCAGAAGCCGGTCGGTGGATAAGACCAACGCATCGCCGTCGGCGAGAAACACCCGGCGCAAGTGGGGATAGTGCCGGGCGGTTTGCTGGATGATCGGCTCGATTTCCGACAGCGGCCGGGCCCGGAAATTCACGCCCCGATACATGGAACAGAACGTGCAACGATTATGGGCGCAACCAATCGTCACCCGCAGAATGAAACTATTGGCTTCGCTGGGCGGCCGGAATACCATCCCTTCCGCATTGTCGAACATGAATTATCCTCCGTTATTGCGCCTGCGAATGCAAGGCTTGCTGTTTCAACTGGAGATAGCGCTGGGTAAAATACACGGGGTTTTGGGCTTCACGATGATCGAACCCGAACACCCGACGACTGACGGCCAGCACCGGCGGCGCCTGGATGCGCTTGGCGACTCCCATGCCGGTGTAGAGACGCCACCAGCGTTCCAGATCGGTGATGAAATCGGCTGCCGTCGGAAAAATCCGGGCGACCAGACCGGTTTCGCAACCGATGTTTTGCTCCAGAGTGCCTTCGCAGTACCAAGTCAGCAGATCTTCGGGCGTCGCGCGGTGCCAGCGTTCGACAAAAGACCGGAACAGGAAGTCGTGGTAAGGGTAGATAAGCGGATCGCCTTTGCCGGAATCCACATCCTGATCCCGCGACAACTCGGCGCTTGGAACGAGGAAGAAAACTTCGCCCGGAATCACTGGCCGCTGATATACCTGGTCGTTGAGCCAATGCCCAAGCGCATAGACCTGATGCTTCCAGAGATCAGCCAACGCCGCGAGACACCCGGCTTCGTCGCCGTATAAAGTACAGTAGCCGATGGTCATTTCGCTCTTGTTGGCGTTGCAGGTGAA
>CAZRQI010000432.1:0-1554 GCA_964602025.1 uncultured Veillonellaceae bacterium | reverse complement strand
TGGCGGACATGGGCGCCGAGGTCATAAAAATTGAAGAGCCCGGCAAAGGCGACGACACCCGGACCTATCCCCCGTTTATGGAAGGGGTCAGTGCGTATTTCTGCAACATGAACCGGAACAAGATGAGCATAACCCTGGACCTGAAGAAGCCGGAAGCAAAGGCTGTTTTTAAGGAAATGGCCAAAAACGTGGATATTGTCATCGAAAATTATAAGCCGGGAACCATGACGAAACTGGGACTCGACTATGATGTTCTCAAAGAAATTAATCCCCGGCTGATTTTTGCCTCGATCTCCGGGTTTGGCCAATATGGTCCGTATCGGGAACGCCCGGGATATGACATTATCGGCCAAGCCATGGGCGGATTGATGAGCGTTTCCGGCTGGCCGGATTCGCCGCCGACCCGCAGCGGAACGGCCATGGGTGATGTCCTGGCCGGCCTCAATTGCTGCATTGGCATTCTGGCCGCCATGAAAGGCCGGGAAGTCACGGGACGGGGGCAAAGCGTGGACGTGGCCCTGGTCGATTCGGTCGTCAGCGCCATGGAAACCATTATCCAACTCTATTTGGTGGAGAATCGGATTCCGGGCCGTATCGGCAACCGCTATGAATTTATTTATCCCTATGACACTTTCGCGGCGTCGGATGGCTGGGCGGTGATTGCGGTGGGCAACGACGCCGTCTGGAAGCGGTTCTGTCAGGTCATCGGCCGTGAAGATCTGATCGACCGGCCGGAATTTCAAAAGAACCCGGACCGGGTCAAAAACAATCATGAACTGAACGCGATCGTGACGGAATGGACCCGGCAACATACGGTGGCGGAAATCGTCGAGTTGCTGCTGGCCAACAGCGTTCCTGCCGCACCGATCAATGACGTGAAGCAATTGGTGAACGATCCGCATATTGCGGGAGCGCGCGAAATGTTCGTGGACATGTTGAATCCGGCGGGGCAGCCGATGAAAGTGGTGGCGTGCCCGATCAAGTTTTCGGATACGAAGGCTACGGTTCGGACAACAGCGCCGAATCTGGGCGAGCACACGGATGCTGTGCTGCAGGAATTGGCCGGGCTGGATCCGGCGCAGATCGCCGCGTTGCGAAAAAGCGGCGCATTAGGATAAAAGGAGGAACGACAATGAATTTTCCCAAAGAAGTTCGCATTGGCGACATTACCATCCGGGATGGGTTCCAACATGAAGAACGGTTTGTTTCCACCGATGCCAAGACGTATTATGCCGAGCAGCTGATTTTGGCGGGCGTAAAACGGATCGAGCTGACGAACCTGGGCAATTCCTTTGTCATGCCGCAGTTCAAAGACGCCGAAGAATTGCTCAAACGCGTGCGGAACAGCCGGGCCTTGGCGAAAGCCAAAATCAACTGGGATGAAATCGAACTGACGGCCGTGACGATCCGGGAGAGCGCGGTGGACCGGGCCATTGAAGCCAAAAAGAACGGCTATGGGCCGGATCGGATCCTGATGATGGTTTCCACGGACGAAGAACATCATTTCGCCAACTCCGGCTGCACCTTGCCGGAATATTGGAAAGAGGCGGAGCG
>CAZRQI010000431.1:0-1556 GCA_964602025.1 uncultured Veillonellaceae bacterium | reverse complement strand
CAAGTCCTTTTTATCCCGCGCGGAATTTTCAGTTTTACACTCCCAGGGCCCGCCCGACAATGACCTTCAGATCCTCGACGCTTAGGCGGCGGGGGCTGTTGGCCAGCTGGCGGTACGTCGCCGCATCCCGGACAATTCCGGCCAGAGCCGAAGGCGGCACCTGCACATCGGCCAGCGTCGCTGATATCCCGACATCCTGTTTCAGTTCGCAGACCGCCTCCACCGACAACCGGGCCGCGTCCCGCGGCGTCAGGCCCTCCACCGGCTTGCCCAGCGCTGCGGCGATGTCCCGGAATTTCGGATAATTCGCCATCAGGCAATACTCCATGACGAAGGGCAGCAAAATCCCGTTCGCCACTCCGTGCGCCACGCCAAACTGCGCGCCGACGGGGTGGGCGATCCCGTGCACCGCTCCCAGCCCGGCGTTCGTGAACGAACCGCCGGCGATCAGGCTGGCCAGGGCCATGTTGCCACGCGCCGCCAGGTCTTCGCCGTTGGCGCAGGCCAGACGCAGATTTTCGCCGATCATCCGGATCGATGCCAGAGCCAGGCTGTCCGTCACCGGGTTCGCCTTCACCGCGATATAGGCCTCGATCGCATGGGTCAGGGCGTCCAGTCCGGTCGCGGCGGTCACCGATGGCGGCATGCTGACATGCAGCACCGGGTCGACGATCGCGAAGGCCGGCATCTGCAAATCATGCGACACGCCGATTTTTTGCTGGGTTTCCCGATCCGTCGTCACCGCCGCCGCCGTGACTTCACTGCCGGTGCCGGCCGTCGTCGGAATGCAGATCAGCGGCGCTCCCCGCTTGGAATACACCTTGCGGCCGCGCATATAATCCAGAATCGAACCGCCGTTGGCGCTGACCATCGCCATCGATTTCGCCGCGTCCATCGGACTGCCGCCGCCGAAAGCGATCACGGCGTCGGCGTTGAAAGCAGCCAGTTGCGCCGCTCCCTTCGTCACCGTCTCCACGCTCGGATCGGCCTCGACGTCGGAAAACACTTCATGGACCATTCCCTGTTCGGCCAAGCCGGTCAACAATCTCTGCAGATGCGGCGACCGGCGGGTCGAGGAACTGCCCGTTACGACAAAGATCCGCGAGAAGCCGTTATCCTTGCAGAGCTGCGGCAGTTTCCCGATGGCGCCCTCACCGAAGATGACCCGGGTCGGCATCCGAAACAAAAACTCATTCATGCGAATTCTCCTTTCCTTGAGGGACTACTTTCCTGTTTATAATATTATTCGCAGCCGGGGGGATAAATCCTCTCCGCCCGCTCTTTCGTCTCTTGCCGAACCAGCAAAAATGCGCCGGCGGCGGCCGTCAACGGAATGGACAGGACCAAGCCGATGCTGCCCACCAGCGCCCGGACGAATTCCGTCACCAGCAGGTCCAGATTGAACACCCGCAGCAACGACAAATCCGGCTGGGAAGCGATCAGCAGCACCAACGGCAGCGAACTGCCGGCATAGGCCAGAATCAGGGTATTGGCGTCGGTCGCCATCACATCCCGGCCCACCGCCATTCCCGAACCAAACAGTTCCCGGCGGGACA
>CAZRQI010000430.1:0-1571 GCA_964602025.1 uncultured Veillonellaceae bacterium | reverse complement strand
CTCGGGTAAAGTTCCCCGGATCAAAGAGGAAATACCAACCGAGAAAGGTCAGCACCGCCAGCGCGACGACGGTCGGCACGAAATAGCCGGACACGACGTCGGCGAAACGCTGGATCGGCGCTTTGGAGCCCTGCGCTTCCTCCACGATCCGGATGATCTGGGCCAAAGCCGTGTCTTTGCCGACTTTGGTCGCTGTGAATTTGAACGAGCCGAATTTGTTGAGCGTTGCGCCGGCCACGCTGTCGCCGATCTTCTTGTCGACCGGCAGACTTTCGCCGGTCAGCATCGATTCGTCCAATGTGGAATCGCCCTCGACGATGACGCCGTCCACCGGTACCTTTTCGCCGGGCCGGACGACGATGACGTCACCGACCTGGACCGCCTCGATGGGGATATCCGTTTCAGCGCCGTCCCGGACTACCCGGGCGGTTTTCGGCTGAAGACCCATCAGGGCTTTGATGGCTTCAGAGGTACGGCCTTTGGCGACCGCCTCCAGCATTTTCCCCAGAATGATCAGGGTGATCAGGATGGCCGAAGTTTCAAAATACAGATGGGGATCGCCGGTGAGCAGGTTGGCGATGCTGAAAAAGTAGGCGGCGGAAGTGCCAAGGGCCACCAGCACGTCCATGTTGGCGCTGCCGTTGCGCAGGGCGGCCCAGGCGCCGCGATAGAACGGCCAGCCGGCGATGAACTGCACCGGGGTGGCCAGGGCGAGCTGCACATAGGGGTGCATCAGGATGTGCGCCAGGTCGGGCAGGATGGCGGCCATATGCAGGATCATCCCGAGCAGCAGCGGGAACGACAATGTGGCCGACAGGAGGAAGCGCCGCCGCTGGCCACGCACTTCCGCCTCCCGCAGCTGTTTTTCCCGGTCGACGTCGCCGGCATTGGCCGGATCGTGGGCTTCGTAACCCAGCTTTTTCACTTTGGCCTGGATTTGTTGGAAACTCAATTCGTTTCCGCTGAACTCCACAGTCGCCCGCTCCGTCGCCAGGTTCACGGTGGCACTGAATACTCCCGGCAGCGCGTTCAGGGCTTTTTCGATCCGGGCGGAGCAGGCCGCGCAGCTCATGCCGGTAATTTTGAATTCGACTTTATCCGGCGCAACCTGATACCCGAGATCGGCCACTTTGGCCGCGAGTTCCCTCAGGCCGGTCTGGGCCGGGTCATAGGTGACACTGGCCGTTTCGGCGGCAAAGTTGACCACTGCTTTTGTAACGCCGGGCAGTTTGCCGAGGCCTTTTTCGATGCGGGCCGCGCAGGCGGCGCAGGTCATGCCGATGATTTTCAGGGTGCTGGATCGCAGGGGAGTGTTCGCAGCACTGGTTTCCATTATGTTCACTTCCTTTGATTCATACTGGATCGTATGAAGGCGATTCTTGATTCTAAAATTCTCCGGCTCTATTTCGTAAACTGCTTCAGCACGTTCATGAGTTCGTCGAGACTCTCATCGGCGCGGTCTTCGCGGATCGCCGAGACCACGCAGCTCTTGGCATGGCTTTCGATGATCAGCAGAGCGACCTTGTTGATGGCGGCGCGGGCGGCCAACAACTGCTGCACGACGTCAACGC
>CAZRQI010000429.1:0-1572 GCA_964602025.1 uncultured Veillonellaceae bacterium | reverse complement strand
AAAACAACTACCTGCTGGCGATGTACAACTACAACAACTACCGGGCCAAACTCGACAAAGCCATGGGTGTTCCCGTCAAGTAGCTCCGCGCTTTTTGACGCTGAATCCGTGACCGAGGACCTCCGCCGCATCCTGAACAATCA
This sequence comes from uncultured Veillonellaceae bacterium, assembly GCA_964602025.1. GTDB lineage: Bacteria > Bacillota > Negativicutes > UBA1444 > UBA1444 > UBA1444. The sequence continues at coordinate 1,429 of CAZRQI010000429.1, read as the reverse complement.
TGAATGCGTGGGGGTCCGTTTTTTCAACGATAAACTTGATTTTGGCGATCTGCGTCAGCGTGACGACGACAAACAGGACATCCTTGTCCTGACCGGTGTAAGCGCCCCTGCCTTCCAGAAACGTCGCGCCCCGGCCCACTTCGTCCAGGATGGCGTCGGCGATGGCGTTGTTTTGCTCGGAAATGATCATGATGGTTTTTTTGCGGTTGAGGCCACCGATGACGGCGTCGGTCACCTGGGAGCCCACAAAGAACGACAGCAGCGTGTACATGGCCGGCTTGACGCCGAACAGAATCGCCGCAACCAGCATCAGGAATACGTTGATTGAAAAGCCGACCAACCCGACATTCAATGAGTAATACTTTTTGATGATCGTGGCGATGGCGTCGGTACCGCCCGACGAGCCGCCGGCCCGGAAAATCAGGCCGCTGCCGATGCCGCTGATGACACCGCCGTAGATGGCGGCGAGCATCGTATCGTCAATCAGGTGGACATCGGCCAGAAACCGGGTGGCATCGGTGGCGAACGAAAAAATCAGCATGCCGAACACGCCGCAGATGACATAGTCCTTGTCCAGCAGACGGTAGGCCGCGTAAAAGATCGGGATGTTCAGAACGATGATCTGCACGCCGATCGGCCATTCGAACAGAAAGTACAGGATCATGGCCACGCCGCTGACGCCGCCGCTGAACAGCTGGTGCGGGATCAAAAAGGTGTTGATGGCCATGCCGGAAATCAGGCTGCCGATGGCGACCATGGAATAGCGCTGCAGATGTTTCTTCCACTGCATGAAGTTTTCCCTCCGTTTGGGACGGCCATATATTTTTGGCTGTCTGCTTCCTATTATAAAGCAATGGCGGAAGAGTGGGAACCTCTCTTTGTTTCCCGCCTGTCGATCCGCAATTTTCCTGAACATTGCAGGCCGCTTGGAAAGAAAATGTTCGAAAAAGGTTGCAGGCTGGATAAGTTCTGCGTAGAATATAATACGAGTAAAATGTTCGATTCCATGTCCGGATTCGGACTGTGGGAGGCTCCATGTCCGGCGAAGAATCCAGCTTGTCGCTCAAGGCGTATGCTAAAATCAATCTGGGAATTGAGGTGTTGGGCAAGCGCCCGGACGGCTACCATGAAGTGGCGATGATCATGCAGTCGGTCGGCTTGCATGACATCGTGAAAGTGTCCTGCCGGGAAGAGGCCATTACTTTGTCCTGCGATCGGCCCGAGCTGCCCTGCGACAACAGCAATCTGGCCTTTCGGGCGGCGGAGCTGCTCCGGCGGGAATATGGCGTCGCGCGGGGCGTGCATATCGAGTTGACAAAACGCATTCCGCTCGCGGCCGGTCTGGCTGGCGGCAGCACGGATGCGGCCGCGGTGCTGAAAGGACTGAACCATCTTTGGCGCCTGGCGCTTTCCCCGGTGGAATTGGAGC
>CAZRQI010000428.1:0-1572 GCA_964602025.1 uncultured Veillonellaceae bacterium | reverse complement strand
TGATGGGACGGTTGGAGGTCAGGTCGCGGGGGCCCCGTTCGAAGTAAGCGATCGGCCGGATCTTGACCTTTTCGACGACTTGTGCTTCGATTTCCTTGCCGATTTCGCCGCCGGCTACCTTGTGCAACTGGGCGGAATCCCGCAGCAGGTAGGGAGTCGCCATCAAGATGGTCTTGCTGGCGCCAAAGGTAGTAAGCGTTTCGCCGAAGATGCCGATATCGGCGGTGCCGTTCTGAATGCTGGTGACCAGATCTTTTTCCTTGCCGAGCTGTTCATTGGGATACACTTTGACTTCAAGACGGCCGTTGGAATTTTTCTCGACGATTTCCTTGAATTTTAATGCGCCGAGATGCCAGGTGTTTTTCTCGTCCGCCAGGTGCCCGAATTTCAGGGTGATTTTTTCCGGAGCTTTGGGGGCATCGGCTTTTTTCGCGCCGCCGCCGCAACCTGCGGATACGAGGAGTGCGAGGCCGAGTACAGCTGCGCCCGCCAGTTTGACCATCTGTTTCATGCGTTCACGGTCCTTTCCTTCTTTAAATTTTCCCGTACTTATTGTCACACTGCAGGGCAGTGGACCGGGCGGAGTTCAGATACCTACCATAATTCGATTTAGGAGAGCGGATTCCTGCAACAAAATCATAATAAATTACTCTATTTGCGGTTTTAGACAGCCCATATTCGGGAGTTGCAGCGGATATGTCCTATAAAGAGGCCGGCCGGAATGATATAATGAAACCTAATAGACGTTGCGCCCGTAATCCGGGAGTGCCGTCATGGATCCGATTCAGTCCCCGAATAAAATTATGAGGGAGTATTTATGCAGACGTCATTTGAACAAATTGGTCTTGACAAAACGCTGGTGGAGGGCTTGGCGAAAGCCGCAATCACCATTCCCACCCCCGTCCAGGCGGCGGTGATCCCCGAAGTTTTGCAAGGCAGGGATGTTATTGGCCACTCGGCCACCGGCACCGGCAAAACCCTGGCGTATTTGCTGCCCCTGTTTCAGAAGATCGAGTGCGGTAAACGCGAGGTGCAGGCGGTCGTTCTGGCGCCGACGCACGAACTGGTGATGCAGATTTTTCGGCAGGCGGAACTGCTGGCGCAGAATTCGGGAGTTCCGGTTGCCGCTGCGGCGATCATCGGCGAGGTGAATATTGCCCGGCAAATTGAAAAACTCAAGGAAAAACCCCACCTTCTCATTGGGTCGGCCGGCCGGGTGCTCGAACTGATTCAGAAACGAAAAATCAACGCCCAGACGATCAAAACCATTGTGCTGGATGAAGCGGACCGCCTGCTGGATGAGAATAATCGCGCCGCGGTTGCAGCCGTCATTAAGGCCACGCAAAAAGACCGTCAAATGCTGCTGTTTTCGGCGACGATTCCCCAGGAAACCCTGGTTGCCGCGGCGCAGTGGCTGCGTGAGCCGGTTCATGCCGCGATCCGGAATGATTCCCCGTTGCCGTCCGGCATTACCCACATGTATTTCGTGGCGGAAGCCCGGGACAAGATTATTGTGCTGCGCAAGCTGCTGGCCGGCATTCAGCCGGAACGCGCCCTGGTTTTCGTGAACAC
>CAZRQI010000427.1:0-1583 GCA_964602025.1 uncultured Veillonellaceae bacterium | reverse complement strand
TGGTGGAAGAAGGGCAGACCGTGCCGGTGCAGGCCGTAGTCGGCTTCGTCGGCGCCGCCGGCGAATCCGTGGCTCCGGCGCCCGCCGCTGCTCCTGTAGCGGCGCCCGCTCCGGCTCCGGCGGCGGTTGCGCCAGCCGCAGCCCCAGTGCAACCGGCTCCGGCTGTTCCTGCGGCTCCGGCTGCAACGGCAGGCCCGGCGGCCGACGAAATCAAGATGCCGCAACTCGGGCTGACGATGACCGAGGGAACCGTGACCCGCTGGTTCAAGAAAACCGGCGAAGCCGTTGCCCACGGCGAAGTCCTGTTCGAAGTGGCGACAGACAAAATCACCAATCAGATCGAATCCACGGCGGCGGGCACGCTGCTGCAAATCCTGGTGGAAGAAGGACAGGTCGCGCCGGTGCAGGCCGTCCTGGCCTACGTCGGCGAACCCGGCGCGGCAACGGGAGCAACGGTCGCCGCTCCGGCGGCTGAGGCCGCGGCAGTTCCGACCACGGCCGCTCCGGCGGCGACGTCCGCCGCAACAGCCGGCGTTCCGGCGCAAAAAGACGGCGACGGCTGGGTGAAAGCCTCGCCGGCGGCCCGCAAACTGGCGAAAGAAATGAACGTAGATCTGGCGAAAGTCACGGCGACCGGTCCCGACGGCCGGGTTATCGCAGCCGACGTGCTGGGTTTCGGCTGGGTGAAAGCCTCGCCGGCGGCCCGCAAGGCAGCCAAAGACCGCGGCATCGATCTGGCCGCCGTCAACCCGACCGGCCCCGACGGCCGGGTCGTGGAACGCGACGTGCTGGCCTATGCGGAAAATAAACCCGCGGCGGTCAAGGTCAGCCCGCTGGCCGCCAAGATGGCGCCGGACCTGGGCGTGGACCTGGCCGGAATCGACAAGGAAGGCCGGATCATGAAAGCCGATGTCCTGGCGGCGGCCAAACCGTCGGCGCCAGTCACCGCCCCGGCAGCCGCAGCGGCGGCGGCCCCGGCCAAGGCGGCAGGCAAGACCAGGCCGCTGGTCGGCATGCGCAAGGTAATTGCCGAGCGGATGCAGCAGTCCTGGAACGCGGCGCCGCATGTCCACCTGACGGTGGAAGTCGACATGACCAACGCGATGACGTTGAAGGATCAGCTGGCCAAAGTATCGGGGCAGAAAGCCTCGGTGACGGAAATCATCATCAAGTGCGCGGCGCAGGTTCTGATGGAAATTCCGGTCGTCAACGCCAGCGTCGTCGGCAATCAGATCGTCTATCACGATTCCGCCGCCGTGGGCGTGGCGGTATCGCTGGACGACGGACTGATCGTGCCGGTGATCCGGGAAGTGGAGAAGAAGTCGATCCGGGAAATCCGGTCGGCGGTCGTGGATCTGGGCGCCCGGGCCCGCTCCGGCAAACTGCTGCCGGACGAAATCTCCGGCGGGACCTTCACGGTGACCAATCTCGGCATGTTTGGCACCGATCACTTCACACCGGTCATCAACCCGCCGGAAAGCGCGATTCTGGCTGTATGCCGGACCGTCGACAAACCGGTCGTCAGCAACGGACAGATCGTGATCCGGCCGATGTGCAACTGCGTGCTGGCTTTCGACCACCGA
>CAZRQI010000426.1:0-1588 GCA_964602025.1 uncultured Veillonellaceae bacterium | reverse complement strand
CCTCGTTGTAGCCGATGGCCAGGGCTTCCAGATAGACGCCGGCCCAGTAGCCGTCCTTGTCCCGGTATTGGGCGGGGATGTTCTTGAGGTTCGGCGAGGCGTACTTTTCGGTCACGCCCTGCGCCTTTAGAACTTCATGGGCATCGGAAGGGCCGCCGACCCAGATGTCGGCCTTCGGGGCATCCTTTTCCGCGGTCAGGCGGGCCACGGCTTCGCCGGTCGGCAGGCGGATGAAGGAGACTTCGGCGCCGGTGGCTTTCTTGAAGTCCTCAGCCAGCGCTTTGGCGGTATCCTCATGCCAGGAGACATACATGACCAGTTTCTTGCCCTTGAGACTTTGCGGCGCCGGCGCCGCTTTGGGATCGGCCGCCTTCTTGTCGCCGCCGCCGCAGCCGGCCGCCAGCAGCATCATTCCGGCCAGGACCGCCGCACAGAATGGTTTCCATTTCATGAACCGTCATCTCCCCTGTTCGTTGATTCGCATGGTCTGTTCGGTTATTTTTCCATGACGAGCTTGCGGAAGGTTTCTTTGATTTTTTCCGCTTCTTTCGCGAACTTGGCCCAGTCCAGCATTGGCGAATTCTTCGTGATGACCGCCTTGTCGGGCGCGCCTTTCGGCGGGGCCACATCGTCGCGGACCGAATGCATCCAGCCTTTGGTCACGATCGCCTGCTGGCCTTCCTTCGACAACCACCAGTCGGTGACCGCCTTGGCGGCCTCGGGATTCTGGGTGCCGGCGAAGATGGCGATCGGGCTGGGCAGGATCACGGCGCCGTCGGTCGCGTAGGCGACTTTCAGCGGTTCACCTTTGGCCGCCATCTTGAGGATGTTCTCTTCGCCAATGATGCCCACATGGTATTCACCGGTGATCAGTTTGTTCTGGACGGCGGTGTTGCCGCCTTCGATCTTCAGGCCGTTAGCTTTGAGGGCCTTGAAATAATCCCAGCCATAGCGCTGCGACAGATCGGCCGCCACGGTCAGAATCGAGCCCGACAGCAGCGGATTGGCCATCGCCAGTTTATCTTTCCACTTGGGATCGCTGAGATCCTTGAATGATTTCGGCGCTTCCTCCGGTTTCACCTTGGTGGTGTTGTAGGCCATCAGCATGTAACTGAGGCGGACGCCGGTCCAATATCCTTCTTTGTCTTTGTATTTTTCGCCGACGAATTTGCGATTCGGCGCATCAAATTTCAGCAACAGATTTTTTTCCTTCAAGGTGATGTAATAGCCGGGGTCGGAAACCATCAGCACGTCGGCCTGGATTTTTTTGGCTTCGATCTCGCCGGCCAGCTTGGTCATGACCTGCTCGGAGCCGGCCTGGAACCACTGCACGTCGAGGTTGGGAAACGCTTTTTTCAGTTCCGGTTTGACGGCTTCGATGATATCCGGGAACATGGAGGTGTAAATCATCAGTTTGCCGGATGGTCCGGCCGGTTTGGCGGGTTCCGCCGGTTTCTTGGTCTCGCCGCCGCAGCCGGCGGTCAAAGCCAGAGCCAGCAGCAGGATGGCGAGCAGGGAATAGAGCGTCGATTTTTTCATGGTTCTTCCTCCTTGATGATTTTTACGACGGTTTCCGCAAAAGCAAAAC
>CAZRQI010000425.1:0-1588 GCA_964602025.1 uncultured Veillonellaceae bacterium | reverse complement strand
CTTTTTGCGTCAGTTTTTCATGTTCACGGATCAGCCGGGAACGGTTTTCATAAGCCAGCAGGGCCTGCCGCAACCGCTCAAAATCAAACGGCTTGATCAGGTAATCGACGGCGCCGGCGCGCAGCGCGGTCTGGATGCTGTGACTGTCGCGGGCCGCGGAGACGACCATTACGTCAACCGGATAACGCAGGTCGCGGATACGGGACAACAGTTCCAACCCGTTCATTCCCGGCAGCATGATGTCCAGCAAGATCGACCGAATTGTTTTCCAGATAAAGGAGCGCTTCCCTGGCATCCCCGACAACGACGGGCTTGCTGAATCCTTCCATCGTCCGGATCAGCCGGCTGTTCAGTTCCGCCACCATGGGGTCATCTTCCACGATCAGGATTGTTGTCATGAATCAATTCACCTCTTCATACGGGATAGCTACCCGGAATGTCGTGCCCTGCTGGAGCGAGGATTCGAAAGTCAGGGTGCCCTGCCGTCGTTCCAGCACTTTCTTGACCAAAGCCAAACCGAAGCCGCGGTCACGGGCTTTGGTGGAAAAACCCTTTTCGAAAACCGCCCGTGTCAGTTCCGGAGGGATGCCGGGACCGGTGTCCTGCACCTCGATCTGGACGAATCCTTCGTCATAAAGCAGCAGGACTTCCACGTGCCGGCGCGAGTTTTCCAGCAGCGCCTCCATGGCGTTGTCAACCAGATTGCCGATGACCGTCACCAAATCGTTGGTGAAATCGATATTGTCCAAGCGGGGCACAAAGGAATCGGCGTTCAGGCCGAGCTGAACACCAAGCTCCCGGGCCCGGCTGAGTTTGCCAAGCCAAAATCCGGCCAACACCGGATCTTTGATATGTTGGGCGACAAAATCGGTGGTTGCGTCCTGCTCGGAAGAAATCCGCGTGATGTAGGCGACCAGCTCGTCGGTTTCCCTGAGGCGGACCAGGCCCAGGATGACGTGCAGTTTGTTCATAAACTCGTGGGTCTGCGAGCGGAGCGCTTCCACGTACATCCGGACTCCGGTCAGTTCTTCCGCCATTTGCTTGATCTCCGAACGGTCGCGAAAGGTGGCGATGGCGGCGACGGTACGGTCGTCGACTGTGACCGGAACCCGGTTCATGACGACGGCGACGCCGTTCAACAGCTCTTCCTGATCAAATTCGGCTTTTTTGGATTCTAAAATTTCCTTCAGACGGGTTCGGGGGACAACGTCGTCGATGGGCCGATTCAGCAGGTTGTCCCGCTGTCCCTCCATATCCAGCAAGCGCAGGGCTTCTTCGTTGACAAGCGTGATCCGGCCGCCGGCATCGATGGCGACGATGCCCTCCCGCACGGATTGGAGCATGGCGTTGCGTTCCTCCAACAACCGGGCAATCGCGAACGGTTCCAGTCCAAACAAGGTTTCCTTGATGTTCCGGGCCAGAAACAGGGCACCGATCATGCCAAGCGCCAAACCGAAATAGCTGGAAATTATCATGGTGAAGCGGCTTTCCCCCAACGCTTCCGCCGCGCTGTCAACCGGGATTCCGACCGCCACTGTGCCGATTTGGCGGGAATCGGCGCTGAAAATCGGGCTGGTTGCGCGGAGAA
>CAZRQI010000424.1:1264-1590 GCA_964602025.1 uncultured Veillonellaceae bacterium | reverse complement strand
CAATACGCTGAAACAGGCTGCGAGTTGGATTTACTGCCCGGTGCAGGAATGGCCCGGTCGATGAAAGCCGCCGATACCGGGCGTATAGCGGTGATCGCGATTTTTCGCCCCTATGAAGCCAGACCGCAAACCATTTATCTGCCGCCGATTTATGGGAAACAATTAGAATTCCTTTATGCTGATTTTGATCACGGTCATCGATTTCTTCCCGGTGATGGGCCCTTGTCCGCCGAAAAAAAGACGCAAGGAAAACTGGCGCTGTATTCGCAAATGGCGGTGGCGCGGATGAATTTTACGGTGATCGGCAGTGACTTTGCCGATCTGTT
>CAZRQI010000424.1:0-1254 GCA_964602025.1 uncultured Veillonellaceae bacterium | reverse complement strand
TCAGGCCAGTGAAAACGGCATTCGGGTGTATCAGGTTTTTCTGCCGCTCACAGTAGCGGCGACTGGAGAAGCAGTGGATATACTTCGTCGGCGCGGCTACTTTTTGGGTGGAGTGATGCCGCGGTGGTTCGGCGATGATGGACTGTTGATGCAGAAGGTGCTTGGGTCGCCTAATTTTGAAGGGGTTCGTCTCTACACCGAGCGGGCAAAAAAAATATTGGAGCTGGTAACAGCGGACTGGCAGCGTGCGGTTGGTCGCAACTGACATCGCCAAGTTGAGCGGTGCGCGGGGCCTGCAACGGCGCTATGAATTGCTCTCCAGATCGAGTGTATATACTACACATTGATGTTTGCCGCAATGTTTGGCCCGATAGAGGGCGATATCGCTTTTTCGCAGAAGGTCTTCCAACTGGACTTTGGAATCGCCGGATACGGTCGCGATGCCGATGCTGACCGACAATGGCTGCAGCGAAGCTGTCCCGGGGAAATGGTCCCGGATCTTTTGAATCAGGGAGTTGGCTTTGTCAACCAGCCGGCCGACACTGGTTTTGCCGGGAACGGCGACGAGAAATTCGTCCCCGCCCATCCGCACGCAGATGTCGTCCGGGCAGAGGATCTGCAGCAGCTTGCCTGTTTTTTTAAGGATTCTGTCGCCAAAGTGATGGCCGAAAGTATCGTTGATCAGTTTGAAATTATCCAGGTCGATGTACAGCAGGCTGATGCCGTCCGTTATCGTGGCGGGATCGATATTTTCGTAAAGATAGCGGCGGGTAAATAAGCCGGTCAGCTGGTCGGTGTAGGCGATTTTTCGCAATTGATCGTGAAAACCGCGTTCCATGGTCACATCGCGGAAAATGTTGAGTGTGCCGACAAAATTGGCGAAGAAATCATAAATCGGTTCTTTGTGGATTTCTAGAATCAGTTCCGAGCGATTGTGCGACAGGCCGAGTTCACGATCCGGTTCGTAATAGAGCAGATTGGACGGATTCGGGGCGGAAGTGGCATAGGCCTCGCGGATGGAAAAAGGTTGGCCGATGAGTTCTTCCTGAATGACATGGAAATATTCTTCGAATTTCGGATTGACGGAAATCACCTGTTCATCGGCATCGGTGACCATGACGGCGAACGGCATGGTGCGCAGGATCAATTCCAGCTTGGCGTCGGTATTTTTGAGCTCGGTCACGTCTTGGGCGACGCCGACGGTACCGATGAGTTCGCCGCGGTCGTCAAAGATCGGCGATTTATAGGTTTTCA
>CAZRQI010000423.1:0-1596 GCA_964602025.1 uncultured Veillonellaceae bacterium | reverse complement strand
TCTTCGAGGGATAGCTGCCCGGCCCGGGCTTTTTGGGCCAGTTGCCGAATTTCACGGCTGATGGCCGTCAGCGGCTTCGCGTCGGCATTCCGGACCACCGGAACAACCAAGCCGTTTTCCAGGGCCACCGCCACACCGATGCAAGGTTCCGGATACTGCCGGATCTGCTCCCCAATCAGGGCAACATTCATATTGGGCCGCAATTTCAAGGCGCGGGCGACGATTTTTACCACGATGTCGGTAAGGGTGATTTTTTCGTTCGCCGTTTGATTGCCTGCCTGCCGCAACTTCAACATGGCGGTCGCGTCAACGCTCACATGATAATCCACCTTCGGGGAAACTGCCCAGCTTTGCGCCATGTGTTCACCGATTACCCTACGCATCCCCGTGTAAGGCGTCTCGGAAAATTCGGGGGAAGCGGAGGATTCCTTCACCGCCGGCGCCGGCCGGGTCGGGGCAGTTTCTTTGGTTGCGGCAGCGGCAAGGGCGGTTTCGACATCTTCCTTGACAATGCGACCCGAGGGTCCAGTGCCGGTGATTCCGGACCAGTCGAGTCCACGTTCCTCCGCCAGCTTTCGGGCCAACGGCGAGATCCTGATTTTTTCTTCGCCGCTTTTTGGCGTCCCGCTGGCTGTCGCCAGCGAAGGAAGTCCTGTTGCCATTGGTTCTGTCTTCGTCTCTCCCGCAGCGCTGGGCGATGCTGCCCGATATTCTTCCCCGGCGTCTCCCATCGCGCCCAAAACAGCGCCGACCGGCAGTTCCGACCCTTCCCGGGCGATGATTTTCAATAATACTCCGTCTCGTGGCGATTCAATGACGTTCGTGATCTTGTCCGTCATGATTTCCAACAGCGCCTCGCCCTGCTTCACCGGACTTCCTTCCTGAACCAGCCAGCGACCGACTTTTCCCGTGGTCATGGTCAATCCCAGCTTGGGCATCGTAATTTCTGCCGCCATATCCTTGCGCTCCTTCATTTCCGTACTCATCGGACGATCCGATCCTCACCGCCGGAAATACCCCCGGGCCGCGGCTTCCGCCAGGGCGGCCTTGATATCCACGACCATGGGGCCTTCCCCTGTCAGGCGAATCCCCACCCCGGCATCGGCCCCGACTTCGATTTCCCGTTCACCGTCCACCGCAATCAGGCAAGGTGTCCGAACAATCTCCACCGCCTCGCCGATTTGAAGTTCCCGCGTCGTGCCGAAGGGAACCGGAACGATCAGTCCCGGCGCGATCGGCGCCAAAACAGTGGAAGTTGGGCTTGTGCAATCAATGGCCAGTCCTTTCCTCTCAAACGGACCGACCGGCGATATGTGCCCGCCAATGGAAGAAATCCCGATGTTGTGCGGTTCTCCCCGCGTCAGCACGATCTGGCATATCCCCTCCACATCCCACACGGCCCGGGAACCGATAAATCGGCTATCCAAAACGACCGCATCGACCAGTGCGATATCCACCGGCCGGTTGTCTTTTTCAATGACCAGCTTTTTCGTCCGCCGCTGCACGCCGGGCGACGTAGCCGCACCCGCCGCCACGACGCTGGCGGCGAGGCCGGCGATGGTCCCCTCGACCATCACGGAAAACACGTTGTTGGTG
>CAZRQI010000422.1:0-1596 GCA_964602025.1 uncultured Veillonellaceae bacterium | reverse complement strand
ATGAGGTCGTGCACCGGGACAATCTGGTCCTGTTGAGCCGACACGAAACGGAGGAGTCGAAATGTTAACGAGAAGAATGGACCTGACCATCAGTACGAACAAGCTGGAACAGTCAAGGGATTTCTACCGGGACACCCTGGGTTTTGCGCTGGTGTTCGAAAATGACAGTTACATCGAGATGCTGGCGCAAGGCAGCACCACCATGGGGGTCAGTTTTGTCACCCCGGAGTTGTCGGGCGGCGAGAAATTCACCGGCGAAGGGATCATCCTGTCGTTTGAGGTGGCGGACGTCGACGCGGAGTTTGCCCGGCTGAAAGCGGCCGGCGTGCGGATTTTGGAGGAACTCCGGGACAAGGCCTGGGGCGAGCGCAGCTTCGTGATCAACGACCCGAACGGCGTTCACGTTTATATTTATAAATCCATCCCGCCCACGCCGGAGTACCAGGAAGTCTTTGACAAGTACAAAAAATAACCGGTGGGGGGTACGGAAATGGATTGGCAGATGGAACTCGAAACTTTGGGGAAACGGGCCAAAACCGCCGCCCGGCAGCTGAGCGCAACTTCGACCGCGCAGAAAAACCAGGCGCTGCTGGCGATGGCCGACCGGCTGCTGAGCGAACAGGCGCGGGTATTGGCGGCGAACGCCCGGGATATGGCGGAAGGAAAAACCAAAGGACTGTCGGCGGCATTGCTGGACCGGCTGCTGCTTACCCCGTCGCGCATCGACGCCATGGCGGAAGGCCTGCGTCAGGTCGCAGCCCTGCCGGACCCGGTCGGTGAATGCGTCAGCGGCGTCCGTCGGCCCAACGGTCTGGAAATCCGGAAAGTCCGGGTTCCGTTCGGCGTGATTGCCATGATTTACGAAGCCCGGCCCAATGTGACCGTCGACGCCGCGGCGCTTTGCCTGAAGACCGGCAATGCCGTGATCCTGCGCGGCGGGTCGGAAGCGATCGAGTCCAACAAGGCGCTGGCGGAGATCCTGGTGGAGGCGGCGCAGGCGGTGGGATTGCCGGATGGTGTGATCTCGCTGATCGAGACGACCGACCGGGAAGCCGTGAACCGGCTGCTGAAACTGAACCGTTATATCGATGTCATCATTCCCCGGGGCGGCGCCGGACTGATCCGCACCGTCATCGAAAACAGCACGGTCCCGGTCATCGAAACCGGCATCGGTGTCTGCCACACCTTCGTGGACGAGTCGGCCGATCTGGAGATGGCCGCGGACATCGCCTTCAACGCCAAAGTATCCCGGCCTGGCGTGTGCAACGCCATGGAAACGCTGCTGGTCCACCGGACGGTGGCCGACGCGCTGCTGCCGCTGCTGCTCGAACGCTATGCCCGGGCCGGCGTTGAACTGCGGGGCTGCCCGGAGACGGCGACCCGCCATGAGGCCGTAATACCGGCGACCGAGGAAGACTGGGCCACGGAATACCATGATTTTATTTTGTCGGTGAAGGTCGTCGGCAGCCTGGAGGAAGCGCTGGAGCATATCGACCGCTTCAGCACCAAACACTCGGAAGCCATCGTGACCCGCGATTATGACAATGCCCGCCGTTTTCAGCAGCAGGTCGATGCGGCGACGGTATATGTCAACGC
>CAZRQI010000421.1:0-1598 GCA_964602025.1 uncultured Veillonellaceae bacterium | reverse complement strand
TCCGATAATCCGTGAATTTCAAAAGATTCCTTTCCATCTCCTCACGTTGTTCCGACGACAACTCCGCCCCGGCCGTGGCCACGATCCGATGAAACAGCTGCTCCACGACCGGCTGGTATCGGTTCTGAAACTCGTTGGAAAAGAGCGTGAATCCTTCCATCAGCATCTCGTCCATAATCATATCGTAATACTCTTTGTAAGCGGTGTTCGCCGCCACCCGGAACCGATACTTGCTGCGGCCGAACGGTACATCTTTCAGGGCCGTATTCAATTCGTCGATCTGGGTTTTAACCTGTTCAATGTTTTGGCGCAGCTTGCTGATGAAATCTTCCTGAAACTCCTTCTGGGCTTTGTCTTTGGCGCTCCGGATCTTTTCCGCATACTCCGGCAGACAGGTTTGCTCGAGGCGGTTCAATTCACACGACCACGTCGTATTCAAGGTCGCCGTGACTTCCAAAGCCGCTCGGAAATCGCGGTTGAAATCGCTGCGCAGCCGCATCAATTCCTTCCACTTCTCTTCCCGCTGACTCTCGGTCCGGGACAGTTGCGACAAAAAGTTCCCCCGGACCTTCTCGGGATTACCCAAACGGGACAGTTCGCCCAAAAACCGCATTTCGCCGACTTGATTCCGCCACTCTTCCGAAAAGGTCTCCCGCAACCGTCCCTGCAAGGCGAGCAAATTTTGCTGCAACGCCGGAATCCGTTCCTGCCCCAACATCTGGATATTGCTTCCCAGCACGGCATATTGCCCGTCCAAATCCCGGATGCGGCGCGTCAGGCTCTCTTTCTGCTTTTCCAGTTCCCGGATGGTTTCGTCCAACTCGTAGACCTTCGTCAAATCGAGCCGCCCCAATTCCTCGGTCAATTGCCGAATTTGCTGCTCGAGGGCAGGCAACTCGCTCCGCTCGGCAATATACCGGCCAACGCGTTCCCGATCGTCGTCACGTAGCGCTTCGAATCCGGCCAGTATTTCGAACGTCGCGAAGCGGGACGACAGGAAGGTACACTCCTGCTGCTCCCGCTGCAAAGCTTCTTCCTTAATCCGAATCTGATCCTCCACCGCCTTCTTGCCGATATAGGGGACCGCATAGCGGTCCGGATGAAGTTGCCGAGCCACGAATCCCCGGTACAACATGCAGGTCGGCGTGATGGCCGTCGGGTAATTGCGCAGGTCCGCCGTGCGTTCCACCTTCATGACTCCGCCCAAAAGATAATCGGCGTAAACGCGGGCATTCGGATCGTCGGTAACGATCTCCTCAGCCAGACTCCCCGGGCGGGGCGGCCGGACTCGCTCCTTCAACTTTCCCACATCCACCAGGCCAATATCATAAAAGTGCCGCTCGAATTTCAGCCGGTCATACACCTGCAACGCCTGAACAAAGTATTGCGGCTCGATCAGCAAATTAAACTTCTGAGTATGCAAATACCCCTCCACCGCATTGCGCCACCGGGGATCCCTGATTTCCAACACATCGGCGAAAATCCGGGGACGAACGGCGCGGCCGGCGCCCGACAATTCCGCTTCTATGGCCGCCGCCAGATCCAAAAGATTTTTGTCATAACTTTTGACTCCCTGCCGCAACCGGGCGATGTCCGCC
>CAZRQI010000420.1:0-1609 GCA_964602025.1 uncultured Veillonellaceae bacterium | reverse complement strand
TGCCCTGCACCAGGATGAACGGCAGCGCCCGTTTGGTGACCACGCCGATCCGGGTCAGATCCTCCACCGCGCGGAACTGGGTTTCCCGCCGCAAGCCGACAATCTTTTTCGCGGAGCGGGGGCCAATGCCGGGAATGCGCAACAATTCGGCAAGGGTGGCCCGGTTGATTTCCAACGGGAACAGTTCCGGGTGACGCAGTGCGAAGGCCTGCTTCGGGTCCATGGACAGATCCAGATTTCCTACGGGGTCGTAGGTTAGTTCGTTCATTTGGAAACCATAGTAACGGTAGAGAAAATCCGCCTGGTACAGACGGTGCTCCCGCAGAAGCGGGGCGCCGGCAATGCCATCGAGCGGCGTTCCTGGAACGGGCTGGAATGTGCTGAAATAGGCGCGCTTTAATCCATAGCCGGTGTACAGGCGGACGCTGGAGTCGAGGATATCCCGGTCGGATTCCTGCGCCGCGCCAACGATGAACTGGGTGGAATGGCTGACTCCGGACTGTTTCCGGACATAGCGGGAAATCCGGCTGATTCCGCCCATGATTTCGCCGGCAAAGTTTTTGGTACGGCTGAGCCGGGCCAGATGGGCGGCGGTCGGCGCCTCCATGTTCAGCGATACCCGGTTGGCGAGTTCCACGGCTTTTTCCGTTTCCGCCTCGCCGGCGCCGGGCAGGATCTTCAAATGGATATAGCCGCCGAATTTATAGCGAAAGCGTAGAATTTCCACGGTTTCCAGCAATTCCTGCATCGTCCGGCCCGTCGAATGCCGGACCCCGGAACTGAGAAACAACCCTTCCACATAATTGCGGCGGTAAAACTCCATGAACAGGTCCGCCAACTCGTCGGGTGCGAACCGGTCGCGCGGCACGTCACGACCGGCGCGGTTGGGACAATACAGGCAGTCTTTTTCACAATGGTTGCTCAGCAGCACTTTGAACAGCGATACGCAGCGACCGTCCGGCGTGAAGGAATGACAAATACCGCTGGGAACGGTGCGGCCAATGTCGGCATCACGGAATTTTTTCGGCGCAGCGGACGATGAGGCGCAGACGTCATATTTGGCGCTTTCGCCGAGCAGCGCCAGTTTTTCAAATTTGTCCATCGGGTCAGCCTCCTTTGGAACAGTGCTTTTCAACAACATTATATGAAATCCCCAACACAAAATCAAACATATGTTCTGTTTTGTTTGGCAGGAAAAACCGCGGATACGGAGAATCTATTGTAAGCGTATCGGATTCGGATGAAACGACTGGAGGAAAAAAGTGCTTAACGACTATACGAAACGGCTCAATCCCTGCCAACTGGAGGCGGTCACTCATATTAACGGACCTTTGCTGGTTGTGGCGGGAGCAGGATCAGGAAAAACGAGCGTGCTGACGAGCCGTATCGCCTATCTTCTGGAACAGGGCGTAAAACCATGGGAAATACTGGCCATTACCTTCACGAACAAAGCGGCCGCGGAAATGAAACAGCGGGTGGAAAATATCGTCGGACCGGCCGCCAAACAAATCTGGCTGAGTACATTCCACGCATTCTGCGCCCGGTTCCTGCGGATGGAGGTCGAAGCGACCGGCTGGTATGGCCGGCATTTTACGATTTATGACGAAGG
>CAZRQI010000419.1:482-1611 GCA_964602025.1 uncultured Veillonellaceae bacterium | reverse complement strand
GCCGTTCAGGCTCATCTTCCCTTCGACGGGATAGGGATATTTCAATTGAATGTAAGCCGTCTCAACTTCATGCGCCTTGACGGTGAAGTTCAACCGCTGCTCCGCATCCATCGTCCCGGACAACACCGCTTTCGCATTGAAGGAGTCGACTTCCAGCGCGCCGATGGACAGTACGCCGCCGCTGCGCCGGTAATCGCCGGACACCCGGGAAAGCAGGAAGCCGCGGTAGCTGCCTTCCCATAGAGTCAGCTTCCCTTCCGCCTCGAGGCGGTCCAGCGTTCCGCCAAGCGTCACTTCATTCTTCACGTTGCCGGTCAACGGTTCGCCCGGCGCCAGCCACGCCACCAGATCCTCGGCGCGGGCGCCGTCGGTTTTGACCCGGAGCGACACCGCCCGGTCGCCGGACAACGCCACCATTCCGTTCAATTCATGCAAACTTCTGCCGTTGTAAACTTCCACCCGGTCCAGGGAAACCACGCCGCCTTGGTACCCGATCGTTCCCGTCGCTCGTGTAAACGGCTGTTGCAGAATTTTTCCGTCCGTGACCAAAAAATCGCCGTGAAGGGCCGGCGCAGCCGGAACCCCGCTCAGACGGCCGCGAAAATTGAACGATCCTGTCGCCTGCAGTTCCGGAGCGACCTGCGCCATCGTGTGAAGCGGCAATGCGGCGCCCAAAATTTTCAGATCGAGCCGTTCCGGTCCCAAGTTGCCGCTGGCGGCCACCGATCCGCCATTGACGCGGGCGAACAAGGCCCGAAGAAATAACTGCCCATCCATCTGTTCCAGGGAACATTCCAAATCGCGCAACGATTCGCCGGCGAGCCGACCCTGCGCTT
The DNA here is from genome assembly GCA_964602025.1 of uncultured Veillonellaceae bacterium. Classification (GTDB taxonomy): domain Bacteria; phylum Bacillota; class Negativicutes; order UBA1444; family UBA1444; genus UBA1444. The sequence continues at coordinate 775 of CAZRQI010000419.1, read as the reverse complement.
CAAAAATCCGTAACATCCAGTTGTCGGCAAAACGCCGGCCGGAAAAGCGGGTAGAGAAATCTTCGAGCATCCAGCCGGAAATCTCGCCGCCCGGCACGGTAAGTTTCCCATCTGCCAGCAATTCCCGCCAGGGTCCGGACAGGTTGGCCTCGAAATGGACTTTGCCGGACAGCGGCAACGTGGGATCCAGTCGGGCCGGATCAAATCCGTCGGCCTTGAGGCGCATCTGCAATTCCGGCTCGCGCATCGGTTTCAGGATCCGTCCGGAAGCCGTCATCGCCTGCCCTTTAATT
>CAZRQI010000419.1:0-472 GCA_964602025.1 uncultured Veillonellaceae bacterium | reverse complement strand
CCACATCATAAAACTGCACGGCCGATTCTGAAAACGTAATCAGACCCGTGACATCACTCCAGTCGATGCCGGCAAAGCGGCCGGATACGCCGTTCGGCCGGATCTCGCCCGCGAACTGGAGGCCGTCGCGATCTTTTTTCAGGGTCACATCGATCTGTGTCACCCGCCCCTTCAGGTCGGCCAGGGGCCAATCCTTCGGAAACAGGCCCTGCCAGGATTCCAGATCCTGATTTTGCCCCTGCAGCGTCAATACGCCCTGGCCTTTGGCGGTGAAAGTTCCGAACGTGCGGGCCCTTCGGTCCTGTTCCCGCAAGTTCAGGCGAAACTGGATCGACGGACTTTTTCCAAAATCCAGCGACCCGGCCACCGGGGCGATCTGCCACAGGCGGGCTTCTTCATGGAGAAAGACCTGTCCGCCCGTCAGCGTCAGTTTTCCCCTGAACGCCTGGCTTTCCGGCAGGTCTTTGGTCAG
>CAZRQI010000418.1:0-1619 GCA_964602025.1 uncultured Veillonellaceae bacterium | reverse complement strand
CAGACTTCGGAATCGGAACGGCCCTTGAGCGTGGGCGGGACCGGCGCCGTCGCGGTGGGGCACTTTGACGGATTTCAATACGTGGCGCTGGGGCATCTGCACCGGCCGCAGCGTCTGGATGGCGGGCGGTTGGCCTACAGCGGCTCGCTGATGAAATATTCCTTTGATGAAGCGGCGCAGCAAAAAGGGATTTATTGCGTCGATCTGGACGGCGCCGGAACTGTGCGCCAGGAATTTTTACCGCTGCCCTCCCGCCGCGATGTCCGGACCGTTTCCGGACACTTCCAGGACTTGATGCGAGGACCGGTGAACGGCGAGAACCCGGAGGATTACCTGAGCATCACGCTGCTGGATGAAGCGCCGGTGATTCAGGCGATCCAGCGTTTGCGGACCGTGTATCCGAAGACGATGGAGATCAACTACCGCTACCAACAGGAAGCTCTGAACCTTTCTCCGGACCGGCGTTCCGACCGACAGGCGCTGTCGGGGCTGGAACTGTTCGAGGCGTTCGCCGGGTGGTCGACGCAAAAGCCGCTGACCGAGCAGCAACGGACGACAGTCGCGGGAATCATGGACGAAGTTATCGGAGCGGGAGGTGAAAGCCGATGAACCCGCTTTATCTGGAAATCCGGGCGTTTGGTCCCTATGCCGACGTTCAGGCCATTGATTTCGCCCAACTGCGCGATTACCGGTTCTTTCTGATCCATGGCCCGACCGGTTCCGGCAAGACCTCGCTGATGGATGCGATGTGTTATGCCCTGTACGGCGATACCAGCGGCAAGGTGCGTAGCGGCGAGAATATGCGCAGCGATTATGCGGCGGATACGGAAGCCACCGAAGTGACCTTCGATTTCGCGGTGGGATCGGAATGCTACCGTGTACGGCGGTCGCCCCGCCAATGGCTGGCCCGGAAACGGGGCGCCGGCGGGCTGGTGGAAGTGGGCGAATCCGCCTGTCTCTGGCGGATTGACGAATCGCGGCGGGAGCTGGCCGTTTTGGCGGAAAAATCGCAGCGGGTGACGGCGGAGGTGCAACGTGTCCTCGGCTTTCGCAGCGATCAGTTCCGGCAGGTGGTCCTGTTGCCGCAGGGCGATTTCCGGCGGCTGCTGTTGGCGGATTCCAGCGAGCGGCAGGACATCATGCAGACGCTGTTCCGGACGGAATTTTACGGCATCGTGGAACTGCGTCTGAAGGAAGCCGTGAAAACCTGGTCGGACCGGTATGCCGAACTGACGGCGAAGTTGCAGGAACTGCAGACGATTGCCGGCGTTGTGACTTTGGAAGAATTAAAGGAGCGCACGGCTGCGGATGAGCAGGCGCTGACTGCGCTGCGACAACAGCTTGAGGAAGCCGCCGCCGCCGTGGCGAAGGCCCGGCAGGTTCTGGAGGCGGCGCAGTTGGCCCGGCGGATTCTGGAAGAGCGGGATCAGGCGCAGGCGGCGTTGCAGTCACTGCAGGCGGATGTCGCGGCCATCGACGCGAAACGGGCCGAACTGCGACAAGCCCTGCGGGCGGCGGAAGCGGACGGCGCGGTGGCCGTCGCCCAGGAACGGTTCCAGGATCGGGAGATGGCGATGGCGCGTTGGCAAAGCGCCGCCAAGGAATGGCAGGAAGCGGTC
>CAZRQI010000417.1:0-1627 GCA_964602025.1 uncultured Veillonellaceae bacterium | reverse complement strand
TGCCAGACCTGCCAGGAACGGAAATACCAGGACGGGTCCGATGATCCCGGTGTATCTTTCAAGGCGCCGGGGCATATTGCTCCCGGGAGTTCAGGATCGGTAGTCATGGCGCACGAACAGGAGCATGTCCGGAATGAACAGGCGAATGCCCGGCAGGAAGGGCGGCGGGTGGTGGCGCAGAGCGTGCGCTTGTTTACCGCAACCTGTCCGGAATGTGGCCGCACGTATGTATCCGGCGGGGAAACCCGAACCACGACCGCGGCGGTTCCGGAACAGATGCCGGAGAATGGTCGCCTCGGTCAGGCATTGGACTATATGGTGTAAATCGGGAAATGGTTTGAATTTCTGCAAATAAAAAGGGCTGGCTCAAATAGGTTTAAAAACCTGCTTGAGCCAGCCCAATGTTTACTGCGGGAGCGGACGAGTTATTCCATCGCTATTTTTTGGTCCACAATGCCGATCAATTGCTCGATCTCCGGTTTGGTAATCTGCGCAAAAGCGCCGAGGGCAATACCTTTCAGACGCATCTCCTCATTGATCAGTGAAGAAAAAATCACAACCGGCAAATCTTTAAGGCGCGGATGGCTTTTTATGCGTTTGGTCAAATGGTGGCCATCCATTTTCGGCATTTCAATATCGGTGATGATCAGCTGAATGGTATCGGTCACCGGAGCTTCTTTTTCCGCCAGTTCCTCTAGTTTGTCCCAGGCTTCCTGCCCATTTTCATTGCTGATTGTGTTATAGCCGGCTGTGTGCAGGGTGCCGAGCAACAAATCCCGCAGCATACGGGAATCTTCCGCAATCAGAATGGTTTTTTTCTGGCGGAGTTTGACCAAGTCCGGCGTAGATACGGGAATGGCCGTCATTTTCTTATTCATTTCGGGATTGACGTCTGCCAGTATTTTTTCAAAATCCAGCAAGATGATCATGCGCTCCGGCATTTTGACGATGCCAACCACCAGGTCGGATCCGGAAATACTTGGCGCCGGTTCCATCTGGGTCCAGGATATGCGGTGGATACGGTACACGGCGTCCACTTTGAAGCCGACATGAAAATTGTTGATTTCGCAGACGATGATCTTGAAGTCGTCCGAAGTCGGTGGCGCGTTTAGACAGCGAGCCAGATTGACCAAGGGCATGACCCGGGAACGCAACGTGAATACTCCGTCCAAGTTGGGATGCGATTTGGCAATAAAGGTAACCGGCACAGCATTGATGACTTCCCGAACTTTGGCCACATTCAGCCCGTAATAGACGCCGCCGACCGAAAACTCGATAATCTCAAATTCATTAGTTCCCGATTCCAGCAGAATTCCTTTATTGTCTTCCATAATGCGCCTCCCGCAATCCCGATTCAATTTTACCTATTAGTTTATTTTCGTGCCGAAACGGCAAAATCCTCTTTTTGCCTATTGATTCGGAGGATCGACGGGAGTACCCGGGGGGGTATGCGGATAGACTTTGAACCAGGCGGCGTACATGACGGGGAGGACCAACAGCGTCAGCACGGTTGCACCGAACAGGCCGCCGGCAATGGCAATGGCCATCGGACCCCAGAAGGTGCTGGGGATCAGCGGCGCCATGCCGAGAATCGCGGCGGCGGCGGTCAGCATGATGGGGCGGAACC
>CAZRQI010000416.1:0-1628 GCA_964602025.1 uncultured Veillonellaceae bacterium | reverse complement strand
AAACTGGACCGCCGACGGTGTTTTCCACCGGCACGACCGCGTAGCGGAACTCGCCGGATTTCACCGCCGCCAGAGTCTCGGGAACCGTCTTCATGGGAACAAAAGTCTCCTTGTCGCCAAAAAACAAAATCGCCGCTTCTTCCGTATATGTCGCCGCCGGTCCCAGATACCCCACGTTGGCGGAAACGACACTCGAAAGCAGCATCAGCAGCAGAGCGACAACCGAGAACACGCGCATGGAATTCTTTTTCATGAAACAAACCCCTTCCCTTTCTTCTATTCTACTCATCCTTTATTATTGCAGGAATGGCCGGTTCAGCCTTCCCCTACAACCATCGAACCACCATTGCGGCCAACCGGGGCTACTTTTCCTGCCAGAGACGTTTCAGGGTCCGTGCCGCCGCCGCCGGATCGGCGCTGTCCATGATCGCGCTCACGACAGCCGCCCCGTCCACGCCCGCTTGTCGAACCGGACCGATATTCTCGGCGGTTATTCCGCCGATCGCCACCACCGGAATCCGGACCGCCTGCTTGATTTGCGTCAATACCGGCAGAGGCAAAATGGCTTTTCCCGGTTTGGTTCCCGTCGGATACACCGCGCCGCTGCCCAGATAGTCGGCGCCATCCGCCTGCGCGGCGAGAGCATCCGCCACGGTCGCCGCGGTCGCGCCCAGGATTCGGTCCGGCCCCAACAGCCGTCGGGCCACCGCGACCGGCAGATCCTCCTGCCCGATATGCAAGCCGGCCGCGTTGATGGCCAAGGCAATATCCAACCGGTCATTGATGATCAGCGGAACCTGATATCGGTCGGTCACTTCTTTGAGCCGCAATGCCCGCTGATAAAATTCCCGGGATGTCGCAGACTTCTCGCGCAGCTGCACCAGCGTCACCCCGCCTTGCAATGCCTGCTCGACAAGCGCGCAGAAAGATTCCATATCCCGGTCCGTACTGTCCGTTACCAGATACAGAGAAACCTCCAGTTTCGGTTTAGTCAACTGTGCATCTCCCCTTTTCCCATACATCCCGTTCCGTCAAATTGGACACGGCATCCAACAACCGGACCCGAAAGCTTCCCGTGCCTTCTCCCGGCCGCAGCGCTTCTTGGGCGATTTCGCCGGCAACCCCCATAAACATGACGCCGGCGACAACCGAAATCAATGACGGGCCGTTCGCCGCACAGCAAGCCGCTACCAAGGACGTTGTCATGCAGCCGGTCCCCGTCACCCGGGACAGCAACGGCGTCCCGTTTCGCACCTGGCAAACGGTATGTCCGTCACTGATGTAATCCGTCACGCCCGTCGCCGCGACCATGCAGCCGAACTGCGCCGCCGCCCGCCGCACCGCCGCCGCTGCATTTTTCTCGTCGGCCAGGGAATCGATGCCGCGCATGGCGGTAGAGTCGCCGGCCATGCGCTGAATTTCCGCCAAATTCCCCCGCACCGCCGTCAAGCGGATACTATGCAGCAATTGTTCGGCAGTTCGGGTCCGAATCTGGGTAAATCCGGCGCCGACCGGATCCAGAATCACGGGAATCCCCAGATCATTCGCCTTTCGCCCCGCCAGTAGCAAGCTCTCCAGCATCCGGGTATTCGGCGTCCCCAGGTTCAACACCAACCCCGCCGCTTGCG
>CAZRQI010000415.1:0-1630 GCA_964602025.1 uncultured Veillonellaceae bacterium | reverse complement strand
TACGCTTCGCTCAGCCCCTACTATTTCTCCGACTATTACCGCCAAATGGCCCTTGGTTATGACAAGCAGATCATGATGGTGGGCTATGACGGAATTATCCGGGTTCTGCAGCATCCTTCCCAGGATGATGTCGGGCAGGATATCGGCACACAGAGAATTTTCTCGCTCTGGCGGCAGGCGTTGACCGGAACCTTCGAAGAAACGGACATCTACGACCAAACCCATCGGTACTACACCTACCGTTCCATGGTCGATTATCCGCTGATTCTTTCCATCGGGGTTTCCTCCGTCGATTCGCTGGCGAACTACTACAACCGGCGCGACTCCTACTTTCGCTATGCGCTTGTTTTTACTCTCGCCGTCATGGGCATCTTTTTCCTACTGCTCTACCAGCTTCGTCATCAGAAGAGCGCGACGGTGCAGTTGCAGCGCCGCAACAAACTGCTGGCGTTTTTGCATGAAACCTCGCTGGAAATTATGAATCGCCGCGATGTGGTGGACCTGTTGGAGACCATCATCAACAAGGCGGCCGAGATCACCGGCGCGTCGACCGGCAGCGTTCTGTTGTTCAATGAAAGCCGGACCGAGCGGATCCGGGTGGTCGCGACCGGCCCGGCCAGCGCCATGCTCGGCTCCCGCAACGCCATCGACGAGGGCGCCGCCGGACAGGTGTACAAGACCGGTCAGACCGTCCTGGTCAACAATTACAAGCAGTGGGAGCACCGTACGCAACCCGCCGACACGCTGGCGGAAGCAGTGGTGTATTTCCCCCTGAAAAGCGCCGGCGAAGTCGTCGGCATCATCGGCTTGTGGCATACGGAACCCGGCCGCGCCTTCTCCGCCAACGATGTCGAAATGCTGGACCAGATCGCCAATCTGGCGTCGATCGCTTACGAAAACGCCTATTTATATCGGGAGGCCCAACGGGAAATCAACGAACGCAAAGAAACGGAAAAGCTGCTGCAATACCGGAGTTTTCACGATACCCTGACCGGAGTTTACAACCGGGCCTATTTTGAAGAAGAGATGCAGCGCATCGACAAGCGCCTGGACGGAACGATCGGCCTGATCATGATCGACCTGGACGGACTGAAATTGATCAACGACACGATGGGCCACGAACAGGGCGATATCCTGCTAACCAGCGCCGCGCATATTCTGGCGTCCTCTGTCCGGGGCAGCGATGTCGTCGCCCGGATCGGCGGCGACGAGTTCGCCGTATTGCTGCACCCGGTCGATGAAGCAACGATTCAGTCGGTTTGCGAGCGAATCCATAAAAGGATTCTGGAAACCAACGCAACGCAACGGCAGGCGCCGATCAGTCTGTCAATCGGCTATGCGGTCTCATCGGATCCAGCCGTTCCCATGCAGGAAATTTTCCAGCGAGCGGACAACAACATGTACCGCGAAAAGCTGCATCGACGGCAGAGCACCCGCAGCGCGATCGTGCAGACCGTGATGAAGCTGCTGGAAGCCCGCGACTATATTACGGAAGGCCATGCCGACCGCTTGCAGGCGATCATCGCCAAAATGGGCGAGCACTTGCTTTTTTCCGCCGAAAAAATCGCTGATCTTCGTCTATTCGCCCAGTTTCACGATATCGGCAAAGTCGGAATCCCTGACAGCATTC
>CAZRQI010000414.1:0-1634 GCA_964602025.1 uncultured Veillonellaceae bacterium | reverse complement strand
ATCGTGTTTTCCAATAAGGCGGAGGGTGGCTTCAAATGTTCCGGTTTCGGCAAATGAATCACCGGCCCGGGCCCGACGTACGGCTGCTCCAGCGCCGGCGGCGGCATTCCCTCGTTCTGTTCCGAGGGCGTCAGTTGGTCATAGTAGGTCATTCGAATAAAGTCCCTGCCGGTCTGCTTCATGGCGTCCTCCCTCCCCTGTTGTCATGTTGTACATTATTATTCCACAACCAACAGCGAATTCCCCCTTAACAAACCAACAAAAATAAAGAATATTGCAACAGCAGCCGTTGGAAGACTCCTGACCGGCTGCTGCGCTAGAAATTTCATTCCCTTTATAACCGCAAATTAGGGACGAAGCACAATTTTGATCGCCGTTTCATCCTTATCAGCCAATTCAAACGCCTGTTTAATTTCGCTCAATTTAAATTCGTTGGTAATCAAGGGCTTAATATCAATGTTTCCCTGCGCTACCGGCCGCAAAGACGGCGGCGTCCAGACATAACGTTCGCGCCAGGTGTGATGAACCAGGCAGGTATTGATAAACTCCAGCCCATCATCATGCCAGCGGCTGATATTCAAGGTAATCGGCTGGGTCACCCAACTATAGAAAACAAACTTGCCATTATGCCGGATGATATCGGAAGCCAAATTGAACGAGCTCTCGCTGCCGGCCGCTTCCACCACCACGTCGGCGCCTTGTCCGCCGGTCATGGAAAACACGATTTCCTTCAGGTCTTCCTTCTTCAAGTTAACCGTCAAATCCGCCCCCAGTTTGCGGGCCAATTCCAGTTTCCCATCCAGAACGTCGGCGACGATCACCTTGTCCGCGCCCTTTTTCTTTGCGCACTGGGCGATAATCTGTCCGGCAAAGCCGCCCCCCATGACCAACACGACATCGCCGAGCTGCGCGCCGCAATGGAGTCCGGAATACATGGCGCAGGCAATCGGTTCGCCCAGCGCTACAAGATCCATATCCATTCCGACCGGCGCCGGTTGAAGCTGGAATTCCTTCGCGGCAAAATAATCGGCGAAGTTATTGCACCAGCCGAAAGCAATGACCTTGTCGCCTACTTTGTATTCGCTGATTTTTGAGCCGACTTCCACCACTTCGCCGCCGCTTTCATGCCCCAACCAAAACGGGAACTTGGGGTCTTGCCGGAATTCCGCCGTTTTTGGTGGTAGGAAGCCCCGGAAAAAACTCTTGTCGGAACCGCAAATTCCGATCAGATGATTTTTCACGATGACCTCATCCGGAGCGCACACCAGTTCTTTTTCGGCCAGCTCAATGTCATACGGGCCTTTCAGGATCGCGGCTCTTGTTTTGAATCCCATGTTTTTTCCTCCATTCCATTGTTCTTTTGTTTTTCTATTCTTACTGTCAGAATCACACTGCGGGAAATCCCTGAATTTCTATGTGCCCAGGCCTCTCCGAATTTTATCAGGGAATATGCAACAGCGAGAAGGCCACCCAGGCGATGGCGGCGCCGACAAACGCCATGGACAATCCCCAAACCAGCATGTTTTTAAACAACTTGCTCTTGTCTTCGCTGGCATGGGCATTCGCAAGATAAATGGCACCGCTGGTCGACAACGGGCTCATGTCCACCACAAACCCGCAGGAAACGATCGCGG
>CAZRQI010000413.1:0-1650 GCA_964602025.1 uncultured Veillonellaceae bacterium | reverse complement strand
CCGTTCTTCATCAATTCAACCTCCAATTCTTGTGACCGCTGACCCTGTTACGCATTGTCCATGTTGAGAATACAGGCCGCCAGCAACTTCGCCCGTTCGAACAGGCTGTCGACCACGGCGAATTCTTCCGGGCTGTGGTTGCGACCTCCCTTCACGCCCATCGAGCAAACGGTCGGCACGCCGCCGAGGATCGAGTAGGCGGAGTCGGAAGCGCCGCCGACAACTTTGGCGTACGGTTCGCCGAAGCCGTTTTCCAGCGAGGTTTTCTTGACCAGTTCAAACAGCTGCAAAACTCCTTCGGTCGTTTTCATCGGCTTGATCCCTTCCATGAAGGTGACCTTGCTTGTTGTGCCGTCGACATAGGTCTTGTCCGCGACCTGCTGCAGTTTCTCCAGAATCCATTCCAGATCGTCCGGATCCTTGTAGCGGACATCGATGTCGATTTTCGCATAGTCGGGCACGGCCGTGGACGTCTTGCCGCCCTGCATGACACCGACGTTGAAACTGATTCCCTTGTCCCAGTCGGTCAGGTTCTGAACGTCGATTATCTTGTTCGCCATTTCCAGAATCGCGCTGCGGCCGTTTTCCGGATCATTGCCGGCATGCGCCGCCACGCCTTTGACCTCCAGCATAAACCGGGCCACGCCCTTGCGTCCGACCACGATCCCGTTGTCGACGAAGCCGGTTTCGGTATTGAACGCCGCCGCATGGCCCTTTGCCTCGGCCATGAACACATCCGGCGCGCTGGAACGGGCGTGCAGCACTTCTTCGTCGCCGGCCAGCACCACTTTGATCGGCCGCGCGTTGTAGCCGGCGTCCCGCAGGGCTTTGATCGCGTACAGGAATGCCACGATGCCGCCCTTCATGTCGAGAACGCCGGGGCCATACGCCTTGCCGTCCCGGATGGTAAAGGGCTGCCGGGCGATGGCGCCGGCGGCGATGGCCGTATCCATGTGCCCCAGAAAGAGAACCCCGGGCTTGACGCCCGGTTCGCCCAACTCGGCGATCAGCATATTGCCGGCCTGTTCAAAATCAACGGTGCGGGTCGTCGCGCCGACTTCCTCCAGCACCCGGCGGAACCGGGCGGCCACGGCGTCAATGCCGGCTTTCTCGTGCGGGCCGCTTTCCATGTTGACTACTTCCTGCCACAGCGCCGTCATTTCGTCCCGACGCTCGTCGATATACCGGAACGCCCGCTCTTTTTTGTCCGTCTGACTCATCTTGCCCATCCTTTCACTTTCAAACTTGTTTGTAAATCCACGGCCATGCCCACGCCAGCATTTTCGATTTTCGAAAATTTGTTCGCCAATACGCCGGATGCGCCCGCTCTTCCCGGGCGCTCCGCGCGTACTTCAGGGATGGCCTATTTGATGACTTCGCGACCGACCAGCATCCGTTCCATCGCTTTTTCGTCGACTTCATACTTCATGCCATTGGTCTCATCCGGCACGATCAGTGTGCAACGGTCGGTGATGTTGACATGGGGGATCGTAATGTCGTCCTTGAAATAGCGGTTGCTGGCGGCGATGTCGTGCGCAAGCTGGGTGAAATTGGGCAGGCTGGCGAACGAGATATTCTGGACGCGGCCGATGCCGGTTTCGGTCATGCCGCCGACCCAGATCGGAATATTGTGCTGCATGCAGAGGTCGT
>CAZRQI010000412.1:0-1659 GCA_964602025.1 uncultured Veillonellaceae bacterium | reverse complement strand
AAACTGGTGGTGGGATGAAATGCTGATTCAAGTTACGGCGGCGATCCTTCGCCGCAAAGAGAAATATCTGATTTGTCAGCGGGCGCACGACGACGCGCTGCCGTTGCTGTGGGAATTTCCCGGCGGCAAGCTGGAGGACGGCGAAACGCTGGAGGAGTGCATCGTTCGGGAGTGCCTGGAAGAGCTGGCGGTCGATATCCGGGTGCTGGGCGAATTCGGCCGGACCGGCTACCCCCATGCCGGGAACGAACTGGAGTTTACTTTTTTTGCGGCCGAGATTGTCGGCGGCGAGATCGCCGTGAATGTGCATGAACAGATCAAATGGGTTTCGGCCGAAGAACTGACAGAGTATGTCTTTTGTCCGGCGGATGTCGAAATCGTGGAACGGATCATCGCAATGGCGGCGAGGGAGGAGTAAACATGCGCGAAGGGTTTGTGACGACCCCGAACGGGAAAGTCTGGTATTCGGTGTACGGCGAAGAACAGACGAAAACTCCGTTACTGGCGATCCACGGCGGGCCGGGATTCCTCAGCATGACGGACGGGATGGAAGAGTTGTGGCGGGACCGGCCGGTGGTTTTCTATGATCAGCTGGGCTGCGGCCGCAGCGACCGGGCCGCCAATGCCGATTTCTATTCCGTGTCAAATTATGTGGAGGAGCTGAAGACGGTCCGGGCGGCGCTGGGTCTGACGGAAGTCGTGTTGATGGGATTTTCCTGGGGTTGTGCCTTGACCTGCGCCTATCTGCTGGCGGAGCGACCGGCGGGAGTCCGGGGCGTGGCGTTGTGTGCGCCGTACCTGTCGACACCGGTCTGGGACGCCGACCAGCGGCAAAATATCACCCTGTTGCCGCCGGCGATCCGGGCGGCGATCGAGCGGGGCGAGGCTGCGGGCGATTACGGGGACGAGTATCAGGCGGCGATGATGGACTATTATGAGCGGCATATCTGCGCGCTGTCGCCCTGGCCGGATTCGCTGCAGGCGGCAATGGGCCTGATGAACGAAGACGTGTACCACGCAATGTGGGGGCCGAGCGAGTTCACCATCACCGGCAAGCTGAAGGATTTCGATCTTGCGCCGCGGTTGGGCAAGATAGAGCAACCGGTGCTGCTGACCTGCGGCGACCGGGATGAGGCCGGAGTCAAGACGGTCAAGGACTTTCAGCTGGCGTTCCCGAACGCCCGGATGGCGGTGATCCCGCAGGCGGCGCATTTGCACCAGGTGGAGCGACCGGCGATTTTCACGGCGGTGGTGCAGGATTTCCTGCGGGACATCGGCGCGTAAAAACCGAATTGACCGAAGAGAAATCTTCAACCGTAGCAAGAGTAGGGAGGCTGCAAGAGTTGGCGATAGATCCCGTAAAAACTGCATTATCGGTGGTGGAACGTTTCAGGAACACGGGAACGCGGCAAAAGTTGACAGGTCTGTGACGGCCTGCTACAATACGAACAAGTCAACCAACACCATAATTACTTGAATCTATTGTGCCAAAAGACAAAGAGGTCTTATGACATTCGCCGGGGGCGAGTCTCATGAGGCCTCTATTATTTTATAAATAAAATCAAGTTTGGGAGGCAATCATCATGACAAAAAAACTATTGACCGCCATTTTACTGGGAACGATGCTGCTGGTGTCCCTGCTCGCCGGCTGCGGTTCGG
>CAZRQI010000411.1:1411-1659 GCA_964602025.1 uncultured Veillonellaceae bacterium | reverse complement strand
CGGCTGGCGGATTGTCAGCTTTTTTTACGGTCTGGGCGCTCTCCTGTTTTCCTACTGGTCCGGCGCCTGCCTGGTTTCGCAAAACGGCAGCACCCCCGTCGAAGAAGCCGCGACGGCGAAGCCAACGAAAAATCTGCCGGATTTCGCCTTGCTGCGCAATTCCCGTCACGCCTTGCCGATCCTCGCAAATTGCTTCGACGCGTTCGGCAGCGATCGGATCTTCACTTTTTTGCCGTTTCTGCTTTTGG
>CAZRQI010000411.1:0-1401 GCA_964602025.1 uncultured Veillonellaceae bacterium | reverse complement strand
AGGCATCGAGCCCCAACAGATCGGCTTGTTCGCCCTGCTCTTCACGATCAGCGGCTTGGGCGGGAAAATAGCCTGCGGTCGTCTGGTGGACAGGTTCGGAGCCCGCCCGGTGTTTCTTGCAGCGGAATCCTCGATGGTGTTGCTGCTGGGAATCCTGGTCGTGGCGACCCAGTCCTCCCTCCTGATGGGCACGGCGTTTTTTCTGGGGATCGTGACCAAGGGAACTGTTCCCGCCGTTCAGACCATTGTCGCGAATACTGTCGAAGACCCCGCCGAATACGACGATATATTTACGCTGAACAACTTGTCGCGCGGAGCGACAAACATCTTGGCGCCGCTGGTTTTTGGCTTTATCGCCGCCGCATACGGCGTAATCTGGGCTTATTGCGCCATGGGCATCGCCGCTGGCTGCGCTGTCCTGCCGATCGCCATGTTGAAAAAAGATGTGCGATAGTCCACGCAAACGCAATGATATTACACTCTGCTGGTTTCGCTACTCCTTGGCGCGGCGGGGAAAGAACCGGTCCAGGACCGCGAACACGCCGGCGCCCTTGAACTGGAACTTTTCAAAATGAAGGACCCGGAGGGCGCATTGCGTCTGCGCCAGACCCTTTTTCAGGTATTTCCGCATCGGTGACGGGCCGCAGAAGTACAAATCGAACGGGGCGTCGCCCACGCACCGGGCGATGTCCTCCACCTTCAAGAAGCCGGCCTCCTCGCTGTTGATCAGATGAATCCGCAGGTTCTCCGGCCACTCCATGGTTTTCAGCTCTTCGGCGTAAGCGCCGTCGGCGGCGTTGGCGTAAGCGTAAAACAAATCCACCTGATAGTCCGGCGGGACCGGCGCCTGCAAAAAGCTCCGGAACGGGGTGATGCCGATTCCTCCCGCCACCCAGACCTGCCGTTTGGCGCCGGCCTGATAGTCAAATCCGCCATGCGGCCCGGACAACGCAATCACGTCGCCGGGTTGGAGGGCTTTTTGCAAAGCGGCGGTATGATCGCCCAGGGCCTTGACGGTAAACTGGATTTGCCCGGGGCAGGGCGCAGAACTGATCGTGAAGGGATGCGACGGAAAGATGTCCTCTTTGCCGGCGATTTTCAGGAACGCGAATTGCCCGGGCTTATACCGCAGTTCTTTATCGATGGCTGTCGCCGTGATTTCCAGCGCGCCGGCGGCCACTTCCCGGAGCTGCACGACCCGGTAACGGTAGCGGAACGCCGTTCGCTCGTAAAGAAAGACGCTGTAGACGGCCGACAGTACGCCAATCAGGATGACAAAATTCATCCACAGGCTGAAGGGATTGAGTGCAAACACCAGATACCGGGAACTGATGTAATAATGGATGACGCCGAGAAAAAACGGGACCAGCATCAGTTTGTGCAAAAGCTTCCATTTCTGAT
>CAZRQI010000410.1:0-1662 GCA_964602025.1 uncultured Veillonellaceae bacterium | reverse complement strand
CCTCTATTATAATGTATTTTGCACCATGTGCCGCTGTAGCTCAGTGGTAGAGCAGCGCATTCGTAATGCGCGGGTCGAGGGTTCGAGTCCCCCTAGCGGCTCCAGTAAAATCAAGCCTTCCAGCTTTTTGGCCGGAAGGCTTAATTTTTATTGCATTATTGCTTTTTACCGGTACTTCGTTTTGAGTCAATCAGCTTTTTTGGCTTCCGCCTTCTGGAGGAATTTTTCGGCGGCGATGATGAAGCGTTCGTGGGTTCCGCCGCCGATTTGCTCTTTGTCGTCGAATGCCTTGACCGTGAACAGCAGCCGCTTCCCGTCGATCTCCACCAGTTCGCCAACGGCGCGGACTGTCATGCCTACCGGCGTTGCCGCCGTGTGTTTGATTTTCAGGTCGATCCCGACGGTGCTCAATCCATCGCCCAGGTGCGGAGCCACCGCATTCACGCAGGCGCCTTCCATCAGGGCGACCATGGCGGGGGTCGCATACACCGGCAGACTGCCGCTGCCGTGTTTGATCGCGGTGTTGTCATTCGAAACGATTACGCGCTTTTCGCCGGTCATGCCAATGGATAGATTCGTGTCCATGCCGCTCACTCCCCTGATCGTGTTTTTTTCATTATGCAACGGATGAGAGGAGTTGTAAATAGGATGGATTGTTGTCAGGACTGCGTCGGGGGCGGGGCGTCTTTGCGCGGGAAGCCGACATTGCCGTAGGAAAGCGTTCCGTTGGCGGGACAGGCGGCAATACAGCTAAAACAGTTGATGCACTGGGCGTTGCGCACGGACTTGACGGCGGATACCTGGATATTCATCGGACAGGCCTGGTTGCAGCGCTGGCAATTTACGCAGGTGGCGGCGTTTCGTTTGATGGTGAACAAGCGGGTCAGGCTGGCGACGCCGAATTTGATCCCTTCCGAGCAGACGTAGTTGCAGAAGGGGCGTTCAAAGAACAGGGCGATGACCAAAAAACCGCCCATGATGGCGAAAGCCGCCGCTTCAACAACTTTGCCTCCGGCCACGGACATGAACGAGCGATAGGAGTTGATCGGCGCTGCGGCGGCAGCGGCCTGCGCGCCCAACGCCAGCAAGGCCAGCATGAGCGCGTATCGCGAAAATTGCAGATAGCGTTGCAGCGCCGGCGGCATCTTCAGCTTGCGTTTCAGGAATAGCGAGCCGATTTTGCCGCAGAGCTCCTGCGCCGTGCCATACGGGCAGAGCCAGCCGCAGAAAAAGTTGCCGGCGAGCAGGCCCAGGCCGAGCACCCACAGGGTGTGGGCCCGGACGACCTGGGTGTATAGTCCGGCGACCAGCAGCGCCAGCGCCGCCAGTTGCATCAAGGTGCGGCAATATTGGACGTTCCGGGTGGTTGCGGCATTTTTTTCGCCGCTTTTCAACAGGGTCAGGTTCATGGGAATCCATCTCCGTTTCGCTTCAGAATATAGACAAAATGGGCAGGCGCGGATCCGGGTCCGTCCTACCCATTTTGTTTGTTTTTTATTCTATCACAACTTTTTCGGCAATCTGTGACAGAAATATGAACTTTGGCTGGGCTTTATTTGTCGTCGCGGTACACCACGCCGTCCTTCATCACGAACGAGACTTTTTCAGTGACGGTAATATCGTCAAACGGATTGCCCGGCAGCGCGACCAGGTCGGCCCGAT
>CAZRQI010000409.1:0-1672 GCA_964602025.1 uncultured Veillonellaceae bacterium | reverse complement strand
GGGATCAGGGCGACTTGGGAAAACCCCAGGTTCTGATTGATTCGGCGGCCGGCGACAGCCATCCCGGCAGCGTCCATCTCGGCAAAGTCGCGGAGGAAGCCAAGCTATCGGTCTATGAAAAAGGGGGCAAGCCGGCGGTATATTCGGTCACGGACATTTGCGACGGGGTGGCGATGGCCCATGATGGCATGAACTATTCCCTGGTAAGCCGGGAAGTCATGGCGTTCATGTATGAGATTCATGCTTTGGGAGCGCCGTTCGACGGCGGTGTACTGATCGCCTCCTGCGATAAATCGATTCCGGCGCAGCTGATGACCATGTTGCGGGTGGACTTGCCGTTCGTCCATGTTTGCGGCGGGTCCATGCTGAGCGGACCAGACTTCATGTCGTCGGAGATTCTCTACGGGGCCGGGGACCGCTATGCCAAAGGCGACATGAACGAGCAGGATCTAATGTATTACACGATGAACTGTTGTCCCAGCGCCGGCGCCTGCCAATTCATCGGTACGGCGAGCACCATGCAGGTTATTTCCGAAGCCATGGGGCTGTCGCTGCCCGGCAACGCCCTGGCTCCGGCCTATGGCGTACAGGTCAACCGTTATGCGCGACAGGCCGGGCGGCAGATTCTGGACAATATTCAGAATGGCCTCATCCCCCGACGTTTTATTAGCCGCAAGAATATTGAAAACGCCATGATCTTGCATTCCGCGGTCGGCGGGTCCACGAATGCTTTGCTGCATATTCCGGCCATTGCCCGTGAAGTGGGGATTCAGGTTTCGCAAGATGAGTTTGATGCTGTCAACAGAAACACGCCGGTTCTGGTAAGCTTGAAGACGGGCGGACACTGGCCGACGGAGCTATTTTGGTACGCCGGCGGCGTGCCGGCGCTCATGCGGGAACTGAAAGACCTGCTCCATTTGGATGCGATGACGGTGACCGGCCGGACTGTGGGCGAAAACTTGCAGATGTTGGAGGACAGCGGTTGGTTTTCGCAGGTGCGGAGTTATCTGACCAACTATCGGGTTGCACCGGAAGAAATCATCAAAACCCGCTGCAATCCGGTCAAACCGCAGGGGAATATCCGGATTCTGAAGGGAAATCTGGCCCCCGGCGGGGCGGTGATCAAACTATCCGGCGTCGATGAGGCGATCTATAATTTTTCCGGCGAAGCCCGGGTGTTCGACAGTGAGGAAGCGGCGGTCGCGGCGCTGCTGCGCGGCGATATCGGCCAAGGTTCGGCGATATTCATCAAGTTTGAAGGGCCGAAAGGCTCCGGGATGCCGGAAATGTTGCGTACCACGGAGGCGCTCTGGAACATGCCGGAACTGTCGCGCAGCGTCGCTTTGTTTACCGATGGCCGGTATTCGGGGGCTTCGCGCGGACCGGCAGTGGGTCATATCGCGCCCGAAGCGGCGGAAGGCGGCCCCATCGCCTATCTCGAAGATGGCGATCTGATCCGCATGGATGTGGCGGACCGGACGCTCGATGTAGTCGGTCTTCATGGCAAACCGGCGACGTCGGCGGAGGTTGCGCAGGCCTTTGCCGAACGCAGCAAGAACAAAGTATTTCCGCAGAAAGCGGATACACCAGCGGTACGCCTGTACAAAAAGCTGGCCATGGGCAGCGAGTTTGGCGGCGGATTCGGGCTGTAAAAAACAGCAGCAAGTGGCTG
>CAZRQI010000408.1:0-1680 GCA_964602025.1 uncultured Veillonellaceae bacterium | reverse complement strand
GAATCGTTGGACAGGACCGGCCGCAGCGAATAGCCGTTTTTCAGGTCGACGGACAGGACATGCGCCCGAATCGGCCCGGCGAGGCGTCCTTTGATAATTTCCGTATAGACGATCCCCGGCGCAATAATGGATTCATTTGTGCTGTCATAATTTTTTAGCAGGTCCACCACGAGCCGTGTCGGCGACTGCATCACGCCGACCTTGGGCATGATCGGCAATTTCAGGGAAATTACCGCTTTGAATCGGCCGCCGCCCAAATCGACGAACCGCAGATTTTCCACAAAGGGGTCGTTGAAAGAAATCTGGTTGGCGCCGCTGCGATTCACCGTATCCGGCAATTCGATTTCCAGCTGCTGCGGCAGATCGACCGCGCTGACCGTGTAGGCCGGAATCGCGCTCATGTCCATGACGATCCGGAAAAAATCATCTGAAGAGTGAAACCGTATGTTTTGAATCGTCGCACCTGTCGGCGGAGTCTGCGTCGGCAGGACGGCCGGCCGGGACTGGGCGGGTGTAACGGCAGAAGCTTTCGGAGTGGCGGGAGCCGCCCAAACCGACTGCCCCAAAAATGTCAGCACCAAAATCAGTATGCCGAATCTCCATCGGAGTCGTTTTTTCATCGATTCCATTATGCTCACCCTGCATTTCCCGTTTCGGTTTCGCTTTTTCTTATTCATCATTATATAACAAATGCCCCGTAAATGGGAAATGGCCGGCAAAGCCGGCCGTTTCCCCTATTCTTTTTTCGGCGCTTGTACGGTCGGCGCCGCTGCGGCCGCCGCCTGACTGGCCCGGGTTAGACTCCGGTACATCATTTCGGCGATGCCGGCGCCGCCGGCAGCCGCCATATTGCGCGTCATTTCCATGTCGAACATGGACTGCATCGTATCCTGCTGCATTGTGCTGCCGCCCAGTTCCGTTTTGGCAATGGTGGACCGCATGCTTTTCAGCAGCATATTCAGAAACACGCCCTCCATTTCCTGGCACGCCTTCTTTAGTTTGGCATCGTCTTCGGCGGCTTTGCCGCCGGTTTTCAGCGCCCCGGCCAGGCGTGAATCCCACGCCGGCATATTCAATGAGGGAGTTTTGTTAACCGCATCCATCGTCAAATCAACTCCATTTCCGCGTGCAACGCTCCCGCGGCCTTCATCGCCTGAAGAATGGTAATGATATCCCGCGGCGTCGCGCCTACCGAATTCAATGCCGCCACGACGTCACCGACGCTGGCCGTGGACGGCAGCACCAGCAGATTCCCGTTGGACTCCTGGGCGCTGACAGACTGCCGGGGCGTGGTTGTCGTCCGGCCCTGTGAAAAGGGAAGCGGCTGCGAAACTTCACGGGTCTTGGTGATTTTTACCGTCAAGCCGCCCTGGGCCACCGCCACTTCCTCAATGGAAACATTCGAACCCATGACGATCGTACCGGTTCGCTCGTTGATAACGACCCGGGCCACTTCATCCGGTTTGATCCGCAGTTCTTCAATCGCCGCTACGAAGCCGACCACATCCCGGGAATACATTCCCGGCACCGCTACCGTCACCGTTCCCGGATCGCGGGCTGTGGCAATCGTGCCAAACCGCTGGGTGATCGCTTCGGTAATCCGGGTGGCGGTGGTAAAGTCCGGTCGGTTCAGGGCCAGGTTGAACTGGCCGTTGGCGCCGATCTGGAAAGGAACATCGC
>CAZRQI010000407.1:0-1683 GCA_964602025.1 uncultured Veillonellaceae bacterium | reverse complement strand
TTTCACGACTGGCCGGATCGTTTTCCGCAACACGGATTATCGCCGGATCGGTCGATTCTTTATGGTGTACGGCGTAGTATATCTTTTTAACGTAATGGGGCTGACGATATTCGATCACCTGCGGATCGACCTGTATCTGGCCGGTCTGCTGCTGATCCCGCCGGCTGCCGTATTAGGTTATCTGCTCAATCGCAGGTTCGTATTTGGAGGGTAGAGTGAACAAGCTGATCAGCGTGATGATGCCCTGTTACAATGAGGCCGAGAATGTGGAACAGGCATACCGGGAAGTGCGGCGCATTTTTGAGAATTTGCCGCAGTATGACTACGAACATATTTTTATCGACAATGCGTCGACCGATCAGACGGTCGATATCCTCAAAAGGTTGGCCGTAGCAGACCGACGGTTGAAGATCATCGTCAACACCCGGAACTTCGGCCATATCCGATCCCCATATCATGGGATTTTGCAGGCGGGCGGCGCGGCTGTCATCTGTTTGGCTTCGGATCTGCAGGAACCGCCGTCGCTGATCCCGGAATTCCTGAAGTGGTGGGAGCAGGGCTTCAAGATGGTGCGCGGCGTGAAGAGCCAGAGCGAAGAATCGGCCCTGATGTTTGCCATCCGCAAGATGTACTACAATTTCATCAACCGGGTTTCCGACATCAAATTGCTCAAAAATAGCACGGGTTTTGGTCTGTATGACCGCTGCGTCATCGAGGAACTGCGAAAAATCGATGATCCGTATCCGTATTTTCGGGGCCTAGTGTCCGACATCGGCTTCCCCAGCCACGAAATCGAATACACGCAGCCCACTCGAAAACGGGGAATCAGCAAAAACAATTTTTACACGTTGTATGATATTGCCATGCTGGGGATCACCAACCATTCCAAGGTGCCCTTACGGCTGGCCACCATGCTGGGGTTCGCAATGGCCATCGCCAGCTTTCTGATCGCCATGGGGTATCTCGTGGCCAAGTTGATTTTTTGGGATCAGTTTTCGCTGGGGACCGCACCAATTATTATCGGCCTGTTCTTTCTCGGTTCGGTGCAGCTCTTTTTTATCGGCATTATCGGGGAATATATCGGCGCGATCTATACTCAGGTGCAAAAACGGCCGCTAGTGGTGGAAAAGGAACGGATCAATTTCGACTGACTGCACAGAAACAAGGGGCGTCATTCCATAACTCCTGTTTATGGGTGACGCCCCTTGTTCAAATAGTGTTTTCAGAAGTAGTAGATTTCCGGATCCTTGCGGGGTACGGCCGGATGATCGATGGCGGCGTAGCCAAGGACGAGGGGGGCGGCGGCGACGTATTCATCGGGAATGCCCAGCTCGGCCTTCAGCTCGCTGGTGTTGAGAAAATCCCGGGAAAAGCCGATCCAGCAGGTGCCCAGCCCCTCGTTGTGTGCGGCGAGCATAAGGTTCTGGGCAGCGAGACAGGAGTCCGCTTCGGGAACCGGTCCCTCCGGTTTGGCGTAGATGACGATCAGTACCGGTGCGTTGTAAAAAATGTTGAAGGCCTTGCGGGACAGCGCCGCCCGGTAGCGTTGGAACAAAGGGTGTTGATCCATGGTGTCCAGCAGGAGCGACTTGGACCGTGTCGAATATTCCTCAAGCTTCTGTTTGTCAGTGATGACGGCGAAGGCCCAGGGTTGGGCGTTCATGGCGCTGGGCGCCTGGGTCG
>CAZRQI010000406.1:0-1685 GCA_964602025.1 uncultured Veillonellaceae bacterium | reverse complement strand
CAGCCGGCGAACAAGCCTTTTATGCTGAAAAAGGTTTCGAAAACGAACCTGTACGTTGTCCGGGCTGCCGTTCCCAGCGCAAACAGCAGACAATGGGTGGTTCCAGAGAACGGAGAATGTATCCGGCGGTTTGCAGCGAGTGCGGCGCCGCGACGGAAGTGCCGTTTGAACCGAAAAATGGACGGCCCATCCTCTGCCGCGACTGTTTCCAACAGCAACGCTAAGATAGCAGAGTTCTAAAAAGACCGGATTAAGCCATGACGGATGATCGATTTCGTAATGAAATCGTATTCGTTATGGCTTTTTTTGTGCTTTCCGGCTGGAATAAACCTGAAAGAAGGTGTAAAATAAACTTTATATTATCCGTGAACGACTACTGCTGAATATGTGGGGGAGATTATTTTGCGCTGCGCCCAATGTGGAGTTGACAATCCGAATTCGATAAACTTTTGTGTCGCCTGCGGAACGAGTTTGCCGACGAATCCGCCGCCGCTGCCGGGAACTTTTCCGCCGGTAGCGCGAACCTGGTATGTATTGATCGCCGGGCAACAGTCGGGGCCCTATCCCGAGGAGCAGCTGCGTGACTGGGTAATGCGGGGGCAGGTGGCCGGCGACGCGATGATCTGCAGTGAAGGGATGACGGAATGGGTCAAGGCCGGAGAATTTTTCGGCATGAACGCCTCTTCCGGCGGGATCATTTCTCCCCGGCCGTTTGATTTTGTCGCCGGCGTCGGCGCTCTGTTTGGCCGAACCTTGCTCTTGATCTTCGGTATTCTATTGGTTATCCCGGCGCCTTGGGCGATAACCTATTTTTATCAATGGTTTATTGCGCATCTCCAGTTGCCGCGAGTGTCGCGTCTGGAGTTTACCGGAGTCCCCGGCGACAAGTGGCTTCTTTGCCTTGTATTGGCGCTGGGTGGGTACGTCGGCGCCTTGAAAAATCCTGCCTTTCAGCTTGTTCCGTTGTTTTTGCAGCCCTATCTTTCGCTGTTGCTGATTCGCTGGGTTATCGGCAAGCTGACGGCGGACGGCCGTCCGTTATCCCTCCGGTTTACCGGAGGCTATTGGCCGTTTTTCGGCTGGTATCTCCTGATCGCGTTGTCGATGTTCACGATCATCGGTTGGGCCTGGGTCATTGCCGCCAATATGCGCTGGGTGTGCCGGAAGGTGGAAGGGACCCATACCCAGGTGACGTTTACCGGAACGGGGCTGGAAATATTGTGGCGAACCTTCGTGTTTGTTTTTTCCGCCATTGTGATTATTCCCATTCCCTGGACCCTCCATTGGTACACGCGTTGGTTTATGCGCCAGTTTTCTCTGGAAAGCCGGATATACGGGTAAATGAGCCTTGAGGGTAACGGCGTTTCCCCGCTAATATGAACAAGGCGGGATGCACTGACAAACGCTGCTGAAGCGGCGACATCGTAAACAAAGATCAAGCCATGACGGATGATCGGTTTCGTAATGAAATCGTATTCGTTATGGCTTCTTTTTTATGCAACCGACAAGGTTCTGTCCATGCAACAAATTTTTATCATTTTTCATACAAAACCTTAGCAATTCTTGACGTCAATTAGACAACAAAACGCAATACAATAAGACCAAGAAACCAAGAAAACGAGGAGGCTAAAAAGTTAAGTCCATATAATTGTGTAAAATAGGGAACCATGTTCCAAGACCCGGTA
>CAZRQI010000405.1:0-1690 GCA_964602025.1 uncultured Veillonellaceae bacterium | reverse complement strand
ATTCCGGTGAAGTTGACGGATGTCGGCGGCATGTTGGTCTGTCAGCGGGACAGTTTTCTTTGTGCGGCCCGCGGCGTTTCGATCGGCATTTATTTTCAGCGCAAGATCATGACCGGTTTGTTTGGCGGCGAAGGCTTCATCATGCAGAAACTCGAAGGAACCGGCATGGTTTTCATGCACGCCGGCGGGACGATCGTGGAGCGGATTTTGCAACCCGGTGAGGTGTTGCATGTTGATACGGGGTGCGTGGTCGCGTTCGAAAAGACCGTGCAATTCGATGTGCAGCAGGCGGGGAATATCAAGACGGCCCTGTTTGGCGGCGAAGGATTGTTTTTCGCCGTCCTGAGCGGTCCGGGGAAGGTCTGGTTGCAATCCCTGCCGTTTTCGCGGCTGGCCGGCCGGATGTTGCAGGCGGCGCCGCAACGCGGCGGGTCCAAGGGGGAAGGTTCGATTGTTCCCAATTTGGGCGGTTTCTTTGGCGGCGATCAGGACGATTAGCGCTGGCGCTAGCGCTCAGCAAAAAAAGGGGCTGCGGAAACGGGTACCCGTTGCCGTAGCCCTTTGCTATACGAACTTCAAAAAAATCCGGGGGATTATTGCGTCAGCGTCATGATTTTAGATGCCCGTTCATCATTCAGAATGTCTTTGACAAAAATCGTTTGGTGTTCCAACTCGACAAGATCCAAAATAAACGAATTTTCCATTGGCGACTCGTCGGCCTTGGCCAGAATTTTTAACCGGGGGCGGTGGGGCATCGCCTGACTGGCGGAGACGACGACGCCGATGAGGCCGTTGGTGAGCTCGACCAGGCTGCCGGCGGGATACATGGGGAGCCGGGCCAGTAATGCCTTGGCGACTTTCAGGTCATACAGGGTGCCGGCGCCGGCCATAATCGATTCATAGGCAAGATACGCTTTGCTGCCGCTGGTGTCGGCAATGTTGGCGCAAAAATTCTCGTAGGCGTTGACGGCGGCGACAATCCGGGAAAAAGGATGCAGGGAATCGGTGGTCAACTGCTGGGGAAAACCGGTTCCGTCGGCATGTTCGTGATGTTCCTGGGCCACATGGGCGACGGAGTCGGGCAGCGTGGATTGCTGCAGTATGGCATAGCCCCAGTTGGTATGCTCGCGGTAAATGGCCGTTTCTTCCGCGCTCAGATTGCCTTTGCGCGCCATGAGATCCTGCGGGATCATGAGCAGGCCGATATCGTGCAGCAAGGCCGCCAGGGCCAGTTCGTGCAACGGACCGGGACTGCTGATTCCCATGGAAAGAGCCGTAGCGGTCGCCAGGAGGGCGACATTGACCGAGTGGGAGAGGATGTCGCGGGAATTACGATGGATATGGGCCATGTGAACGACCGCCAGCGGATCCTGCGTGGCTTCTTCCACGACCGCGTGCACGGTTTCCTGTTCCTCGTTCGACATGGAAAACTGTTCGGCCCGGCGAATTTTGTTAAAGGCGTGTTCCACCATGAGGCGGGCCTGGTTGCGAACTTTTTCCTGCATGGCGGCGGAAATTTCCGGTAACGTGATGCGGGGATTCTGAATAAACGCCGACCGGATTTCCCATTTTTTCAGACGGGCAAGAAGGCGCTCCGTTAAAGCGGTTCCGGCGGAAACCATGATGGTTCCGTCTTCATCATACACATCCCGGGCCAAAACCATGCCCGGTTCGACGAAATCGAGCGCCA
>CAZRQI010000404.1:0-1713 GCA_964602025.1 uncultured Veillonellaceae bacterium | reverse complement strand
CGCGGGCGGCGCCGCCGGGGCTGACGGTTTGCCGCCGTGGCCGCGCTCCGTCGTGCAATGCAGGCGGATCGGTGTTCCCACAATCTGCGACAGCAATCCTTCCAGCCATTTGCGGATGTCATCCTTTTCCACCCGTTCCCGGATCATGGCCCGCTGAAACAGCAGCGTCATCACCCCGTCGGCGTATCCGGCCAACGCGGCGTCTTTCAGCAATTCCTTCACGGAACGCTTGCCCGCCTGTTCCACCTTGCGCAGCAGTTCTTCCATCGCCCGGTCCAGATCCGGTTCGCTCAGGGCGACAGTCCCGGCCTGCGGCGCGGCGGCGGATCGCTCCGGCACGGGCCG
The DNA here is from genome assembly GCA_964602025.1 of uncultured Veillonellaceae bacterium. Classification (GTDB taxonomy): domain Bacteria; phylum Bacillota; class Negativicutes; order UBA1444; family UBA1444; genus UBA1444. The sequence goes on along the minus strand of CAZRQI010000404.1, from coordinate 1,368 downwards.
GGGCGGTGAACTGGCGGAAGCCGTTGCTTTCGCCACCGGCGCGGCAGCCGGCGCGGGCTTCGGCTCGACCTTAGGTTCGGGTCGGGGCAGCGGCCTGGGCGCCGGTCGGGACGGCGGTTCGACAGCCGCCGGGCTCGCCGGTTCGCGAACGCAAGCCGTCAGCAGCGCCATCTCCGCCGTAATTCGGGGATCGACCGACCAGCGGGCGTTGTTGGCCGCTTCATAAAACAGTTCCACCAGACGGACCAGTGCTTCGTGTTCCAACCTTCGGCTGTCGGCCGTCAAGCGATCCCGGCCATAGGCGGCCAGCACCGGACTGTCCAGGTTCGGCGCCGCCCGGAACAACATCAGGCTGCGGCAGTATCCGGCCAGCTCAATCAGCAGTTGACGCGCGTCCTTGCCCAGGACCATCTGCTCTTCGAGCACCGTCAGACCGGTCGCGCCATCGCCATCGGCAATGGCCTCATACAAGCGATACACCGCTTCTTGCCCGACCAGGCCGAGCAAGTCGCGCACCTCTTTTTCCCCGACCCCGTCGTTGCCCAACACACTGCACTGGTCCAGAATGCTGACGGCATCCCGGACGCCGCCGTCCGACTGCAGGGCAATGAGCCGGATCGCTTCGGGCGTAGCGTCGATTCCCGACTCCCGGGCGATGTGCGTCAGGTGGTCCGTCAGTTCGCGCACGCCGACCCGGCGAAAATCGTAACGCTGACAACGGGACAGGATGGTCGCCGGAATCCGGTGCGGCTCGGTGGTCGCCAACACGAAAACCACATGGGCCGGTGGTTCCTCCAGCGTTTTCAGCAGGGCGTTGAACGCCTCGTTGGTCAACATGTGGACTTCGTCGATGATATAAACCTTATACCGGGACTGCGCCGGCGAAAATTTGACGTTTTCCCGCAAATCGCGGATCTCGTCGATGCCCCGGTTCGATGCGGCGTCAATCTCATAGACGTCCATCGCCGCGCCTTCGTTGATCAATTCACAGGAACGGCAGTGGTTGCAGGGGGTCGCCGTCGGGCCCTCCTCGCAGTTCAGCGCTTTCGCCAGCACTTTGGCGGTGCTGGTCTTGCCGGTTCCCCGCGGTCCGGTAAACAGATAGGCATGGGAAATACGCCCCGACATGATCGCATTTTTCAGCGTCACGCTCACATGCTCCTGACCGACCAGCCCTTCGAAATCCCGCGGTCGCCATTGTCGGTACAGCGCTTTATAGGCCACCTCGTCCGCCCCCTTTCCGCACCTGATAATGTTCTACAACCCGGCGGAGATTCCCTGCGCCCCGCGCAAAAAAAAAGACAGCAAGTGCTGCCGGGCTTGTAGGGTCGGACCACGATATGTCGGAGGAGTCCGGCTCCCTCACGG
>CAZRQI010000403.1:0-1715 GCA_964602025.1 uncultured Veillonellaceae bacterium | reverse complement strand
GTCGCCGGCGTCGGCACGGTCAAAGTGCACGGCGACAAAGAAGAAGTCCTGACCGTCGATGTCATCATCGTGGCCAGCGGTTCCGTGCCGGTCAAACTGAACTTTCCCGGCGCCGACCTGCCTGGCGTGATCGACAGCACTGGCGCGCTTTCCCTGCCCAAGCCCCCCGCCTCGATGGTCATTGTCGGCGGCGGCGTGATCGGGATTGAGATTGCGGCCCTGTACGCGGCGTTGGATTGCAAAGTCACGGTCGTCGAACTGCTGCCGGAAATTCTGCCGGGCATTGATTCGGAAGTCGCCGCGACCCTGAAACAGACTCTGGTCAAAGAAGGCGTGGTCTTCATGAACGGCGCCAAACTGGATTCCATCACCCAGGCGGCCGGCGGACTGGCGGCCAAGGTTTTGGTCGGATCCGAAGCGAAGGAAATCGTCGCCGAAACCGTGCTGGTCGCGGTGGGCCGTCGCGCCTACACCGATGGCGCCGGACTGGAAGCCGCCGGCGTCAAGCTGGAACGCGGCAAAGTCGTCGTCGACGCCAACTACCGGACGAATGCGCCGGGCATCTATGCCATCGGCGATTGCAACGGACTCACCATGCTGGCCCACGCCGCCTCCCATCAGGGAATCGCCGCCGTGGAACACGCCCTGGGTCATGGCGCTGCCGGGCATGGACAGCCGATCGTGCCGGCCTGCATCTATACGAGCCCCGAAGCGGCGGCGGTCGGCATCACCGAAGACAAGGCGAAGGAACAGGGAATCGCTTACAAGAAGGGCGTCTTCCCGCTCGCCGGCAATGGCAAGTCGATGATTGACGAAGGCGAAAGCGGCTTCATCAAAATTCTGGCCGGCGCAAAGTACGGCGAAATTCTTGGAGTGCACATGGTTGGCCCGCGCGTGACCGAAATGATCGGCGAGGCGACGCTGGCCATGCGTCTGGAAGCGACCGTGGACGAGCTGGTCACGACTATTCACGCCCATCCGACGGTGGCCGAGGCGATCGGCGAAGCGGCGCTGGCCGTCGACGGCCTGGCGATTCACTGGCCGCCGGCCGCGAAAAAATAGTGAAACCCTCGTTGCTCTGTTTACCGGCGGGCCTGGTTTCGTATGCGGAGGGGCTGTCCCTCCAGAAACAGGCCCGCGCCCTGGTGGAAGAAGGGAAGTACGATGGCGTGCTGCTCCTCCTGGAGCACCGGCCGGTCATTACGGCGGGGCGAAGCGGCGGCCGGGAAAATCTCGTCGCCTCCCCGGCCGAACTGGCCGATGCCGGCATCGAATTCGTGGAAAGCGACCGGGGCGGCAACGTGACTTGTCACAATCCGGGACAGCTGGTCGGTTATCCGATTTTGAACCTGGCGCGCTGGCGGCAGGATGTGCACTGGTATGTCGACCGCCTGGAGGAAGTTCTGATCCGGACCCTGGCGGAATACGGCGTACACGCCGGCCGCAAGGCCCGCTACACCGGAGTGTGGGTCGGCAACTGCAAGATCACGGCGATCGGCGTGAGCGTCCGGCACTGGATCACGGGCCACGGGTTTGCCCTGAACGTTAGTAACGATCTGGCCCTGTTCCGTTCGATCGTTCCCTGCGGTATCGAGGAGTTTGGCGTCACCAGCCTGCAGCGACTGGGCGTGGACGTCGGCCTGCAGGAAATCGCGGTCTGTTTGTCCAATAAGTTCTGTGAAGTGTTCGACGCGAGGTTCGCGACAGAACCGAGG
>CAZRQI010000402.1:0-1722 GCA_964602025.1 uncultured Veillonellaceae bacterium | reverse complement strand
TTTCAAACGGCGGGAAGCGGCGTCGCCGCGCGGGAAATTGCCGGTGGGGCCACGGTTGTCCGTATAGGCGAAATCGTGGTTGCCATCCACCAAGGCGACGGGTTTGTTCAGATGCGCAAAAAAGATTTTTGCGGTATCGTATTCCGAAGCATTCCCGGTTTCGGCGACGATATCGCCAACGACCGCGACCAAGGCAACATCATCCCAACTGTTGATGTCATCCCGGACTTTGATTTTGGCGGCGACGACCCGGTTCTGTTTGTCGGGGTCGCTGGTGCGTTCCGTGCTGAACGGCAGATGGGGATCACCGAGGACGACGATCCGTTGATAGTCGCTTTGGGCGTGGACGGTTGGCAGGCAGACAAGAAGGACTAACAGGGCGAGAAAGAGAATCTTTTGTTTCAACATTAAACTGCACCTCTTTTGGCCTCTTTTGTTCACAATTGCGGCAACAACGCACACAGGTTCATTGTAGAGGTCCCGGTCGTTCTTGTCCAGGCGATTCCGGCACAGAGCGGCGCGGTAATAAATTCTTTTGCCGGTGAATCGGCAGGGTTGGAGTGATTTATGATCAACAACAGGTTCTATCAGTCATGCTTGCCGTTCGCGCGGGGGGACCGGCCGGCGGAACTGCTGATTCGAAATGCCCGGATTGCCAATGTTTTTTCCCTGGAATATGAACAGGCGGATGTGGCGGTTGCCCAGGGAATAATCGTGGGTGTCGGCAGCAATTATGAGGGCCTGGAAACGGTTGATGCGGCAGGGAAAGTGCTGATCCCGGGAATGATCGACGGACACATCCATATTGAGAGTAGCCTGCTGACGCCGGCACGATTTGCGGCAGCCGTCGTTCCGCGCGGAACCGCGGCGGTGATGGCTGACCCGCATGAAATCGCGAATGTGTGGGGAACTGCAGGAATTATCGCCATGAGGCGCAATGCGCGGGAAGCGCCGCTGGATTTTTTCTGGGGCGCTTCGTCTTGCGTGCCGGCCTCCGATTTTGAAACTTGCCGGGAGCTTTTGTCCGCCGAAGATTTGGCCCGATTATTCGCCGAGGAAACTTGCCAGCATCTGGGTGAGATGATGAACTATCCGGCGGTCATCGCTGGCGACGATGCGACCTGGGCGAAACTTGCCGCGGCGGCGGACCGGCCGCTGACGGCCCATTCCCCCGGCCTGTGCGGCAAGGAGCTTTGCGCCTACCTGCTGAGCGGCTGTCTGGCTGACCACGAAGCGACCTGTTATGAAGAAGGGCTGGAAAAACTGCGCCGGGGCGGCTGGATCATGCTGCGAGCCGGCGCGGCGGCCAATGATTTGCCGGCGCTGGCGCGGCTGGTGGCGGAAAACCCGGCCCGATCTTCCCGCTGCATGACGGTCAGCGATGATCTGACACCGACGGCGCTGGCCGCGGAGGGCCATATGGATGCGAAACTGCGCGCCATGATCCAGTTGGGGATCGATCCGCTGACGGCCTTGCGAATGATAACCCTCAGCCCGGCGGAATATTTCAAGTTGCCGCGGCGTGGCGGGATTGCGCCGGGATGGCTGGCGGACATGGCTTTGGTCGATTCGCTGGAATCGTGCCAAGTCGAAAAAGTTTGGAAGAATGGTCGTTTGGTGGCGCAAAACGGCCAACTCTGCACGACAATCGACACGGATTTTCCATCTGGCGAAATTTCCTCCCCAACGACTGTTTCGGCGGCGGCGATCCAAATTGAGATA
>CAZRQI010000401.1:0-1728 GCA_964602025.1 uncultured Veillonellaceae bacterium | reverse complement strand
TGGCGACCGAAACCGGCGCCGGCCAGTGGGGCTGCGCCCTGAGCATGGCCTGCAAGTATTTTGACATGGAATGCATGGTGTACATGGTCAAAGTCAGCTTCCAGCAGAAACCCTATCGCCGGTCGTTCATGGAGCTGTTCAACGGCAAGGTGGTTCCCAGTCCGTCGGAACTTACCGCCGCCGGCCGGGCCGTACTGGCCGAGCATCCCGATTCCCTCGGCAGTCTGGCGATCGCCATTTCCGAGGCCGTGGAGGACGCGGTTGGCCGCAGTGACACGAACTATGCCCTGGGCAGCGTGCTCAATCACGTGCTGTTGCACCAAACCGTGATCGGTCTGGAAGCCAAAGCCCAGCTCGAAAAAGCCGGCGACTATCCGGACGTGGTGGTGGCCTGCAACGGCGGCGGCAGCAACTTTGGCGGGATTGCCTTCCCCTTTGTCGCCGATCGCTTCAGCGGCAAGAAAGTCCGCGCCGTTGCCGTCGAGCCCTCGGCCTGCCCGACACTGACCCGCGGTGTTTATGCCTATGATTTCGGAGACCTGGCCAAGATGACGCCGGTGATGAAAATGTACACGCTGGGGCATGCCTTCATGCCGGCCGGCATCCATGCCGGCGGCTTGCGCTATCATGGCGATTCGCCGCTGGTCAGCGCTCTTTATCATCATGGACACATTGAAGCCCGGGCCTTCAATCAGACGGATGTCTTCCAGGCGGCCATTTTGTTCGCCCAGACGGAAGGAATCCTGCCGGCGCCCGAATCCTCCCATGCGATCAAAGGCGCCATCGACGAAGCCATCGCCGCCCGTGAAGAGGGGAAATCGCGGACGATCCTTTTCGGTTTGTCCGGCCATGGATTCCTCGATTTAGGGGCCTATGACAATTATCTGGCCGGCAAGATGGTTGATGTGCCCTGTCCGGAGGAAGACCTGACGGAAGGGCTGAAGTGCCTGCCGAAAGTATAAGAAACGAACGAATTTTTTCGTGATAAAACCCCCTGTGATTCAGTGAAAAACTGATTCACAGGGGGTTTGCTTTTGATGAAATACAGACATTGGCGTATGAGAGAAGCGGAGGTTAAGCGCAGCGTCGAAGCGGCCTCATACGCCGATGTCTGTTAGTAAATCGTTTGGCCTTGAGTGGGGTCTTAATCGTCTGCCGACGGCGTGGCTTCGGGGCCGGCTTCCCCGTACAGGGCAACGAACTGGCGCACCAAGGCCGGATCGAACTGGGTGCCGGCGCAGCTCAGGATTTCCCGCAGGGCTTCTTCGTGCGACAATGCCTGTCGATAGGGTCGGTCGCTGGTCATGGCGTCATACGCGTCGGCGATCGCCAACATCCGGCATTCCAGCGGAATATCGTCGCCGGCTAGACCGAGCGGATACCCCTGTCCGTCCCACCATTCATGATGTTTCAGCACCCAATCCGAAATCGGGGTCAGATCCGGCGCCGACTGGGCGATGCGGTGGCCGATTTCGGAATGGCGCTGCATTTCGATTTTTTCTTCCCGAGTCAGCGCTGCCGGCTTCAACAGAATGCTGTCAGGGATTCCGACTTTGCCGATATCGTGAAACTGGGCGAATAGACGCAGATCAGCGATTTTTTCGGCGGAAAAAAGCAAGTGCTCGCCCATTCTGGCGATGATCGCCTGCAAGCGGTCGGCATGACCTTCCGTTATGTAGTCGCGGGCTTCCAGCAGCTTCATCACGGTCTGCACGATGGCGCTGCGGG
>CAZRQI010000400.1:0-1735 GCA_964602025.1 uncultured Veillonellaceae bacterium | reverse complement strand
TAATAGTTGCCGCCGCTTTGTTCGGCCATTTTCGTGAGCAGGTCCTCGTCGAAATCGTCGCCGACGCCGAGCGTAGTAACGGTAACGCCGGCTTTTTTCATACCGGCCGCCTTGCCGCACAGTCGTTTCGGTTCGGTGATGCCCTCGTTGGCCAGGCCGTCGGTGAGCAGCATCACCCGGTTCACCTGTTCGGGCTTGACGTTTTTGGCGACTTCCCGGTAGCCGGCGATTAGACCGCCGCTGAGATTGGTCATGCCGCCGGGAAAGATCTGGCTGACGATTCCTTTGAACTCGTCTTTGAATTCGACATGTTGGGCCGGATACAGGACCTGCACCTCGTCGTCGTAGACGGTCAGCGAGGCGGTGTCCTGCGGGGCGAAGTGGTTGATGGCGTACTGAACGGCCTGTTTGGTGTACTCGATTTTTTCGCCGCTCATCGAGCCGCTGCGGTCGATGACGAAGCCGAGGTTGAGCGGTTGGCGGTCGCTCCCGGCCTCCGGCTGCTTCGCCTCCAGGTCGATCATCAGGTATAAGGGTTGGGTGATTCCCGGGACGAGATATTTTCGGTTGAGTTTCGCGCTTAGGTTCAGCGATGCCATGCTGGACGCCTCCTTTTTCTTTTTTTGATGCCAGCATAACAAAATCGACTGACATATGCCTGTCAGTCGATTCGATGCGTTCAAAAATTTCCATTTGGGGTCCGGATGGGCTAAAATTTTAAGGGTTGGTTGAATTCAGCAATATTCGGCACAGCACGGCGTCTTCAAAATGGTGCGCCGGGTCCAGCCCGGTAATGCGCTGGAGTTGATCCAGACGAAACATCAGCGTATTGCGGTGAACGTGGAGCATTTCGGCGGCATTGCTCAGATTCAGGTTGGCTTCGAGCAAGGTGGCCAACGTTTTTCGGCCGTCTTTTTTCTTGTCCAAAAAATCCCGAAATTTTTGGGCCAGGGGGGCCAGTGCCGTGTTGGTGGCCGGGCTGGCCGTCTCGGTCAATAGATAATCGAACAGTAACCGCCGTTCATAAATGGACTGCAGCGGCGAATGGGTCTGACAATGCGTCAAACAGTAGCAGGCTTGGCGATACGAAACGCTATAGTCGCCGAGTGAAGCAGAAATGCTGCCGATCCCACAGCAGGCGATTTCGGGACTGAGCACCTGCAATCCGGACAGCAGCGCCTTTCCCCATTCGGTCGCCTGTTCCGGTTGCCACGCCGGACTAAAGGCTTTTAGCACGATCAATCGTTCATCCCAGATTACCGCAATATCCTGGTTCTGAACGAGACCTTCCTGCTCAATATGTTTCAGGATTGCTTCGGTCGAGCGTTCCAGCACCAGCTCCGAGGTTCCATAGCCGGACACGGCCATTTGTATGAACGGCGCCATATCGGTCACGGCAACGGCCCGCGGCATGGCCAGATTGATGTTGATGGCTTTTGCCAGACGTTTGACTTTGGGCAACGCACTGAGCAGATCCGTTTGCAGCAGGGTTTCGACAAATTGTTCACGCAGCTTGTAGCGCGAGCGGATGGCTTCCTGCAACAATTCACGTTCCAGAATCAGTTCGGTGATGGTTTTGACCAAGCGCCCCGTGTCCCGCACTTCGTCCGGCACGCCGAAGACCCCGATCACGCCGACCACTTGTTCATCCAGTACGATCGGCAGGTTGACTCCTTCCAAGGCGCCCGGATACCGTGGAAGCTGCTCGGGATATATTTCGATGACCATGCCAGTT
>CAZRQI010000399.1:0-1765 GCA_964602025.1 uncultured Veillonellaceae bacterium | reverse complement strand
TTGCCCCCTTGGGCTGGAGTTTTGCATGTCCGGCATGAAACCACTTCCTTTTGCGCCATCCGATAAGGATAGAATTCGATTTTTATCAAAGAAACCCTTTAATTTAAAGGGCGGAGAGCAAAACCGGCCGCTTCGGCAGAGTACAAATTCGAAAATAATCTATACGCAAAACAAAGAGGCAATCCCGCAATCGGTTTGCACCGCCTTGCAGGACTGCCCCTCATTCGTTTTGATCTTGTCAGATTCTCAATCGATCGTCACGTTGACGCCGGTGAAGCTGATTTCCGCCGAAGAGCCAGGTCGGCCGCCCACCAGCAGGACATAGTGGCCGGGCCCGAGAGTCAGATTCGTCAGGGCGACCGGCGAATCTTTCTGGCCGTTCCAGCTGCGTTCGAACACGATCACCGATTTCTGGTTGCCGGTCCCGTTTCGCTGGATGGCGAACCCGTAGCCGATGGCTTGATTCTGGGCGCTGGAGATCACATAGGCGCCGCCGGAGAAAGTGGTGGCCGAGCCGCCGGGACCGATCTGGAAGTGACCGAGTTCCTGCGTGGCGCCGTACTGGGTCCCGCCAATCTTCGATCGCACAGTATATCGCGCCGGTGCGGCAACGACTGTCAGGCTAACCAATAGCAAAGTGACCAGAACCACAGAAACGATAAGCAACCGGTTTTTCCTCATCCCAAGCGCCTCCTTTTCGTTTGGTTCGGCAAGATTGTGCAATTCGGACAAAAATACTTCGTCATTCTTGATAATCCGGGGTTTGAAGTTAGGATTTCCTGCTTATAGTCTACCATAGACCCGCCTTAAAAACCAGAAAATTTGCGCAAAAGCGGGTTTCGCCTACGCGCGCCGCCATTGCCAGTAAATTTTTTACAGGGGAGAAAAAGGGAAGCGGGGCAGTCGTGTGTAATACTTATACTACGGATATTCAGGAGGATATTGCAACCATGGATGCAAACTATATCTATGCCGGTGCGGTGGCCGCCTGTGCGGCGAGCCTGATCCTCGGCTGGCGTTTAGGCAGGAGCAACATGGATCGACGATTGGCGGAGCAGGTTCGGCAAGTGGAGGCGGCTTCGCGCGACAGCCGGGACTTGCTCGCGGCGGCGGCGACCATTGCCCACTTGGGACCGTGGCGCTATCACTATGATAAGAAAGTGTTCGAGTTCGACGACGTATTTTACGCGATCTATGCCACGAATGTGGCGCGGGAAGGGGCGTTCATGACACCGGCGGAATACACCCGGAATTTTGTGCATCCGGACGACGCCGGCATGGTCGCGTCGGTAATAGAGCAGGTATTGCAGGATACCGGACGACATGTTTCACGGGTTCTTGAACATCGCATCATCCGGCGCGATGGCGAAGTCCGCACCGTTTTCGTCCGGATCGATGTAATCAAAGATGAAGCGGGCAATATCCAAAAGTCGTACGGGGTCAATCAGGACGTCACCGAATACAAAGTGATGGCGGAGACGCTGCGGAATAGCCGGGAGATGCTGTCACTGGCGGCGGAATTGGCTCATCTTGGACCCTGGAAATATCATCCTGAGAAAGACTGCTTCGAGCTTACCGACGAGTTCTACGCCATCTTCGGCACGACTGTGGCGCGGGAAGGGGAGTTCAAGACTCTGAAAGAATACGTCCGGGATTTTGTCCATCCGGACGATGCCGGGATGTTTGATACAAGCGATATTCAAAAAAATTATGTGCACCGGATCATCCGCCGGGATGGCGAAGTGCGGCATGTCGCCGTCCAAGG
>CAZRQI010000398.1:0-1766 GCA_964602025.1 uncultured Veillonellaceae bacterium | reverse complement strand
CCTGCCATAGCAACAGTTCGGTGCCTGGCAAGGCCCGCAAGCCGCAGTGTCGGGCTTGCCGCAAAAATTCGGTCTCCAGCGGGTTATATACCGTTTCGAAGACTATCATTTCCCGCTTCAAGTAGTCCCACGGCAGCAATTCCGCCAAGTTTCCCGAACCGCCCATGCCAATCGAAGTGGCGTTCACCAGCAGATCGACCTCTGCCAACACCGTCGGCCATGCCGAGGACCGCCAGTCGAGTACCCGGATATCCGTCCGGCCCTGTGGCCGTAAAATCCCCGCCAGCTCTTCCGCCTTATCCCGGCTCCGGTTCGTGATGAACAAGGTCCGACAACCCCAGCGCACCAGTTCTGAAGCGATAGCCCGGGCCGCGCCGCCGGCCCCCAGCAAGAACGCGGCAGTCGGCGCCTGCGAAAAATGGTCCGTCAGAGACAGGCGAAAGCCGGTGCAATCGGTGTTATGGCCGGTCAACACCCCTTCCCGGTTGATCACGCAGTTGGCGGCGCCCACCAGCTCCGCCGCCGGCGATAAATGATCCAGCCAGGGAATGATGGCCTGCTTCAACGGCATCGTGACGTTCACGCCGCCAAAACCGAAATTCCGTACCATGTCCATGGCAAGCCGGGCAGACGTTTCTTTCACCGTCAACGCGACATATACGGCATCGATATGATTCGCCGCAAATGCGCTGTTCATGAGCAGTGGCGACAACGAATGTTTCACCGGATCGCCAATCACGGCGTACAGGGCTGTATGACCGGAAATTTGTCGGTCAGGCTGCGTCAATTATCGTTCCTCCAGACATTTGCGGGTCAGGAATCGGCTGCCCCTTGTTTAACCTTGTTTATATTATTATAGAATGATTTGGCATAAAAAAAATAGCCCTCCGCAGATGCGAAGAGCTGTTCATAGCGATGAATTCAGAACGCCATTATTGCCGCGCTGGCTGATCACGATCTTACTCGACACTCCGAATAATTTTTATTGACAACTTCCTGTTTTTTCATTTATGATGAAATTGTTAAGAGGGAGTAGTTGAATTTGCAAGGTCAACAGTACGGATTGATCGATTCGCCTGGCTTTGCGACCAAAAACCAATGGGGTTTGGTAACGAGACTTTTAACACGGTTCTGTTCGGCTGGGCAGATTCTGTGTTGAGAGTCTTTTTTTGTACATGGAATCATCCAGACAATAAGCGGTCGACAGAACCAGGACTCGAAAGAAACGGAATGAAATGAGGAAAAGAGGTGTTGGGAATGTGGTTCGCCAAAAAACCTTCGGAAGTGCTTCAGGAATTGAACGTCGCCCCGTCGACAGGCCTGTCCGGGGCGGAAGCCGCGGAACGGCTCGCCCGCTACGGCCAGAATAGGTTGAAAGGAAAACCGAAAAAAAGTCTGGTGTCGCTTTTCTTCGCCCAGCTGCGGGACATGTTGATCTACGTCCTGCTCGGTGCCGCGGTCATCACGCTGTTTATCGGTGAATACGCCGACTCCGTGATCATCCTGTTGGTCGTGCTTCTCAACGCCGCCATCGGCGTAATTCAGGAATACAAGGCGGAAAAAGCCATCGCCGCCCTCCAGCAGCTAACAACCCCGCGCACGCTGGTCCGACGCGACGGTGAAGTTCGAGAAATCAATTCCGAGGATCTGGTACCCGGAGACATCGTCCTCATCGACGCCGGTCGTTATATCCCTGCCGATCTCCGCCTGACCGAAAGTGCGAACCTGCAGATTGAAGAATCCGCACTGACCGGGGAATCCGTTCC
>CAZRQI010000397.1:0-1776 GCA_964602025.1 uncultured Veillonellaceae bacterium | reverse complement strand
CGGCGACCGCCATGCGCAAGGGGCCGTGACTCAACAATACCGCCAGATTGGTAGCGGTTCCCGCTTGCTCCAGGCAGGAAAGATATTCCGGCAATGTTCGCCACGACCAGTCAACGTCCGGATCGCCCAGCAAGCCGGAAACATGACGGCGATAAGAATCAACCTGATCTTCCGGCAGCGGCGCTAAGCCCAGCCCATCCTGCCCCAACAGTTCGGTGGTGATGCCCTGCCGGATTTTGGCCGACGCTGTCGGATTCACCATCTGCAACAAATCGGAATGGCTGTGCATGTCGATGAAACCCGGCGTCAGGGTCAACCCCCGCGCATTAATAACCTGGGTAAAGCTGCCGCTGGTAACCGGAATCCGGCCGATTTCAGCAATAAAATCGCCGACGATTGCCACATCGGCGATAAACGTTTTATCGCCGCTTCCATTGACCACGGAAGCGCCTTGAATCAACATTTTTTCCATGCGGTTAACCCCTATTCCTATGACCACTGTATCCCGTGGCTTTCAACATTTTCCCTGCGCCGCTCACTCCCGGGCGCTTAATGACGAATCCGTTTCAAAAACAACTGGGTCCGTTCCTGCGTCGGCGCTTCAAAAATTTCCGCCGGCGTTCCTTCTTCCACAATGATGCCCTGATCCATAAAAATGACCCGGTCCGCCACTTCCCGGGCAAAAGCCATTTCATGCGTCACGACGACCATCGTCATCCCCTCGCGGGCCAAATCCTTCATGACGCCGAGCACTTCGCCGACCAACTCGGGGTCCAGCGCTGACGTCGGTTCATCAAACAGCATGATTTTCGGGCTCATGGCCAAAGCTCTGGCAATGGCGACCCGTTGCTGCTGGCCGCCGGAAAGTTCCCGCGGATAACTGTCCCGTTTATCAGCCAAACCGACCCGTTCGAGCAATTCCCCCGCTATTTTCTCGGCATCGGCCAGTGGCATTTTTTTCACGATCAGCGGGGCTTCCATGATATTTTCCAACGCCGTCTTATGCGGAAACAGGTTGAAACGCTGAAACACCATGCCGATATGCATCCGCAACGCACACAGATTCGATTGGTCCGTGATTGCCTGCGATTCGAAACAAATGGATCCGGACTGAATCGTTTCCAGGCGGTTGATGCAGCGAAGCACAGTGCTCTTGCCGGAACCGCTGGGACCGATGATAACGACTTTTTCGCCTTCCGTCAACTGCAGGTTGAAATCTTTCAGTACTTCCACCGGACCGAAGGATTTGAATACATGTTTCATTTCGACGATGCAGCTCATTGGCGCGCCATCCTCCTTTCCAGCTTGTCGGCGATCACCATGAACACCGAGTTCATGATCAGGTAGAATACCGCGACGGCCGTATACACCTCAAAACTGCGGAATGTTGTATAAATGATCTGTTCACCGGTCCGGAACAATTCAGTAATTGTTACCAGGGACGCGATGGACGAATTTTTCAGCGTCATAATAAACTGATTGACCAGCGGCGGAATACAGATTTTAATCGCCTGCGGGCCGATAATTCGCCGCATTGCCTGCCGGTAACTCATGCCGACCGACAGGGCGGCCTCCATTTGTCCGCGATCGACCGCCTGAATCCCCGCCCGGATGATTTCCGTGATATAGGCGCCGGTGTTGATCGCCAGCCCCAATACGCCCGCCACCATACTCGGCAACTTGATTCCCAACTGCGGCAACCCAAAGTATAAAATAAACAGCTGAACCATGACCGGGGTTCCCCGAATCACCCAGACATAAAAAAACGCTGCCGCG
>CAZRQI010000396.1:0-1777 GCA_964602025.1 uncultured Veillonellaceae bacterium | reverse complement strand
GTGGTGTGAGAGGTCGGCTACTCAAATAATGGGTAGCCTCCTACTCGATTTACGGACCGACATAGCGGTTATTATCAAAGCGGCCGTGCTGAACTCGTCCATCGGGAAACTTCATCACGCCATAACCGTGACGTTTGCCATCCACAAAATCTCCTTCATAACGCTGCCCATCTTCCGCCCAGATAAAAACACCTTTTCCTGTACGCTTGCCGTCGACAAAGTCTCCTTCGTATACGGCTCCGTCCGTATACGTCAAGCGGCCTTTCCCGTGAAATTTCCCGCCCATTATGGAGCCTTCATATTTACCGGCCGGTGCGCCATTGGGCGAAATCCATTCGAACAGGCCGGATCCCTCAAGGAAACCGTCCTTGCAACCGCCGGTCCAGGTGAAGGAATCATTGAGGTTCGGAAAGGCATTCCAAACCTTGCAACCTGTCACCGGATCCGCCTGCCAAGCTCCTGCCGCCGCAGCGGAACCAGACGGGATGAGAAAAGCAACAAGCAACAGAATGCAAAGCAACAGACGGGGTACGGAAGAAGTCGGAAAGATCATCCTAGCCATCTCCTTTATATTTTTAATGTGCGTAAAACGCTGTGTTTCCCCGTATAATAACCCGAGCATAGACGTGGCGTACCGGTCCGGTCGCTGATCGTTCCGCGGCAAAAAAAGTGATATGAATAATCCGGCCGATTTCTTTGTTCCCGTTGCGACGATTTTCAATGTCATACAGCGGCGTACTCCGATTCACCAAGGACGGCTCGAACCGGTAGAAAAATCGACCGTTCAACACGGAAAGAGCGCCTTGTTCGATTATTGCGCCGGGCATGATTACGGTGTATTCCACCTTGTCGGCATTGGTTGTTCCCTCGATGAGGAGACCTTCAAGGATTGGAAACGACTGCTGGTTTTTTAATACGAGACGCAACTTCGCTTCGGTCGGCCGGTTTTTTTCCAACACGAATAGGGCGCCTGTTCCGGGCGTCAGTCCCGGGACGCTTCCCTGGTAATTGTTCCATGTGGAATGAACGGCATAACGATATACGCCGGGGTGGGTAAGCTGCCACTTTTCCTCGCCGATAAAGTAGCCGAATTTGTTGCCTTGGCCGCGGGATGTTTTTTTGCTGCCGTCCGGATAGTGCAAGGTAAATTGAATTTCGGCGGGGAGAATGGGATCAATCTGTAAAACCGGCGTGAAATAATCGCCGGTTTCATAAACCATCCCGGGGCGAACCGGCACCAGGAAGAAACGAGCCGGACGCCCGTCCGCCCCTGTCAGATCTTCCGCGCCCGGGGAAATAACCCGGTTGTTGTTCGATCCGCGCGGCAGAATGAAGGCGCTGGCCATATAGCCGGCATATAAGGGCGGTTGACCGCTGCGCCGCAAAACCACGCCGCCCAGTAGACGATAGATGTCACCAGGCAGATCGCCATTGCCGGAAGCGCCGATTTGCCCGCCGAACGAGGTGGAACTCGTAGGCCAGTAAGGCGCCCGCACACCGTCTTCGCCGACGAGAAAGCGGGAAGATAGGCCGGGTTTTGGTGCGGCGGCATAGTAGTAGGCGCGATCCGTGATATATTCCGGATAAAGGTGCGGTGACAGACCATTGGAAGTCTTCATGCGGATGTTGGTGGCGCCGATCGAATTCAGGCGCTTGTCGTAAGGGATCGATGTCTGTTTTAGCGTATAGGTCAAGACTGGCTCGATCTTGTTGGCGCCATGACCGTCACTGGCGATGAGCAGGACATCGCCTGCCTGATACGGAAAGTTGATATGCT
>CAZRQI010000395.1:0-1778 GCA_964602025.1 uncultured Veillonellaceae bacterium | reverse complement strand
GGCTGCGGGTCATCGAAACCCGACGCCAAACCGGCGGCTGCGCCGGCGCAGCCGCCAGTGAAAAACATCAAACTCGCCCATGTGGTGAATGAAAAAGACCCATACCACATCACCGCCCTGAAATTCAAAGAAGTCGTAGAGGCGAAGTCCCTGGGAAAAATCAAAGTCGAAGTGTATCCCAACGCCTCGTTGGGTGACGAACGAGCTTTAATTGAAGGAATGCAGATGGGAACCGTCCATGCCGGAGTTATCACCAATGGCCCGATCGGCAATTTCCTGCCGGAACTGGCTGTTTTTGAAATGCCGTTCCTGTTCACCAACGAAGCAGAAGCGTACAAAGTTCTTGATGGCCCGGTCGGCCAAAAAATGCTGGCCAAGTTCGATACTATCAATCTGAAAGGCCTGGCCTTCGCCGAACGCGGCTTCCGCAACCTTACCAATTCGAAGCGACCGGTCCGAACCCCGGCTGACGCCGCCGGCCTCAAAATACGCGTCATGGAAAACCCTGTTTTCATCGACACCTTCAAAGCACTGGGCGTCAACGCCGTCCCCATGGCCTGGACCGAAGCCCTGACCGCCCTGCAGCAAAAAACAATCGACGGACAGGAAAACCCGGTTAATGTTGCCTTTGCGTTCAAATTGCAAGAAACCCAGAAATATTTCTCAATGACTAAACACACCTATTCGCCGGCGACCATCGTCATGAGCAAAAAGTTCTTCGATTCCTTTGACAAACCGAGTCAGGATATCCTCCTCACAGCAGCCAAAGAATCCGCCCAACACGTCCGAAAATGGGGAGCGGAGCAAATGACCGAGCAACTCAAGGCGGTCAAGGCTGGCGGCATGGAAATCACCACCGATGTCGATACCAAAGCATTCCAGGAAGCTGTCAAGCCGGTGTATGACAAATATGGCCCCCGCTTTGGTTCCTGGTTGAAGGAAATCGAGGAAGCCAAGAAGAAATAAATCGATAGCATTATTTCCGAAGGCAGGAGTGTGAATCATGAGCACAAAAAAATACCAGTTCGGGTTTGGTGAGGGCGCCATGGAGCTTTCACTGCCCGCAGAACGGATTCTCTACGACATCAAGGGAACAGCCGTCGAGGCGATCGCCGACGTTCCCGCCGCCGTGCGCGAAGCGCTGCGCAATCCCATCGGAACGCCGCCGCTGGCGCAGACCGTCAAGGCCGGCGACAAAGTCGTCGTCACTGTCGGCGATATTACCCGGGCCTGGATCAAACACGACCAGTTTCTGCCGACACTGCTGGATGAGCTCAATGCCGCCGGCGTACCCGATACCGACATCTCGATCGTGGTGACACTGGGCGCGCACCGACCCCATACCCCAGCGGAAGACGTCGCCGTTTGCGGCGCTGAAACCTGCCACCGGGTCAAGGTATACCAGCACGATTCCCATGACAAGGCCAACCTGGTTCAACTTGGCACGACCTCCGGCGGAACGCCGATCATCGTCAACCGGCGCGTAGCCGAAGCGGACAAGGTCATCCTCACCAGCGGCATCGTCTATCATCTGATGGCCGGATTCGGCGGCGGCCGCAAAGCGGTGATGCCCGGCGTGAGCGCCTACGAAAGCATCCAGGGCAATCACACTTTCTGTTTGCATAAAGAAATCGGCAAAGGTCTGAACGCCAACAGCGTCTCCGGCAAACTGGACGGCAATGAAATGCATGACGACATGCGGCAGCATGCCGCGGCCCTCAATCCCGCCTTCCTGCTGAACGCCGTCTATACGCCTTCAGGAAAATTCGCCCGGTTCT
>CAZRQI010000394.1:0-1782 GCA_964602025.1 uncultured Veillonellaceae bacterium | reverse complement strand
TCACTGGTAGCCGGCAACACCACGACAAATTCTTCGCCGCCGTAGCGCGAGACAAAATCCGTCGTCCGCCGGATCGTGGCCGTCAAGATTCCGGCGACTCTGCGTAGGCAATCATCGCCGGCCACATGGCCATAGGTGTCATTATACAATTTGAAATAATCGATATCCAGCATCACGACCGACAGCTGCTTCTGCTCCCGTAGCGCCCGCCGCCACTCCCGCTCCAGATACTCGTCAAGGTAGCGCCGGTTGCCGATGCACGTCAAGGCATCCGACAACGACAGGCGCTGCAGTTCACAGTTGGCGTCCGTCAATTCCCGAGTCCGCTCGGCAACCTGATGTTCCAGTTCCTCCTTGGCCTGCCGCAGGGCATCGTCGCGCCGGGCGAGTTGCGCCGCCATCCGGTTGAAATTGGCCGCCAGCTGGCCGAGTTCGTCGGTCGTTTCGACTTCCAGCCGAGTCTCCAACTTTCCTTCCGCCATCAGGACCGTCGCCGCCGACAGTTTGGCAATAACATCAGAAAGGGTTTTGGCGATCCAGAGGCTGAGCAAGGTCGCTAAAACCGCCGACCCCAGCAATATCAGCAGATTGTTTCGGCGAAAGATCGCCACGTCCGCCATCGCGAAATGCAGCGGCTGTTCTACGACCAATCCCCAGGAAACGCTGGGAATATGGCTGTAGCCGGCCAAGATTCCCACTCCGTTGTCTTTGTATTCCGACCAGCCCGTAAATCCTGCCGCCGCCTGACTTGCCGGTTCGTGCCCGGAAAAATCCGCCATGGTTTCCATATAGGCTTGGTTCGGGTGGAGGATAACGTGCCCCTGACGGTTGACGGCGTAGACGTACCCCTGTTCCCCCAGCTCCACGTGGCCGAGATACCATTTCAGGTTGTCCAGCCCCAGATTGAAAATCAACAGGCCAGCCATTTCCCCGGTGTTGCCGCGGATCGGTTCGGCGATGACGATTCCCAGCATTCCGGCGCTTTTGGAAGTGATGACATCGGAGATCGCCGTCGTGCCGGTTCGTTTGGCCTGCTGGAAATAGTCCCGGTCATCGTAGTAGATCGTCCCGTCCGCAACCGATCCATCCGAACGGGCAATCTGACGACCTGTCCGGTCGGCCGCTGTCACGACCTGAAATTCGGGATACTGGCCGGCAACCCTCTCCAATAGCGGCGTCAGACGAACCGGATCCATGGATCCGACTTCTGGACTGGCCGCCATGATTTTCAGCAGCCGGATTTTATCCAGGAACAATTCATCCAAGTCATGCGCGATATCGACCGCCAGACTTTTGTTCCGCTCAAAGATAGACTCGCGCAACGACTGTTCCGCCCGGCGTTCAGCCAGGGACGTCGCCAGAAACAGCGGCGCCAGAGTCATGACAAGAAACGCCAGACTCAGTTTCTGACGCAGGGTAAAATTATGAAACGTTCGGATGAGCCATTGGGGCAAGCGGATGAACACCGCCACTCCTCCCGTTGCAGTTACTGCAGTCCTTGGTTTCTGATTGACTATTTTCGCTATCCGTGGCCATGACTCCTGTCCCGACGAAAACATTTTCGATCTCGGCTGGATTTTCCCCGGACAAAGTAGGAAAATACAAACAAAACCATCCCAAGGAGGAGCGAATATGAACCCGTACCGACTGGAACCAATGCAGGAAGTCCATCTTGAGGCGGTCCGTCAGATTTACAACCACTATATTCTAAACAGCACCGCCACATTTCACGCCAAAGCGCTGACGATCGAAGAAATGCGGCAACTGGTCTTTTTCCCGGAC
>CAZRQI010000393.1:0-1783 GCA_964602025.1 uncultured Veillonellaceae bacterium | reverse complement strand
GCAGTTAGGGAATAGCGCAGGCGCTTGATGAGGGCATCCATGTTGGGGAGGGCGCCGAACGGCAAGTCCACGCCAACTTTGCCCACGTCAGGCAGGATTTTTTCTATCAATGCCGTTTCCGCATCCGCATCCCATTCGTATTCCAATGGTTGAAAGTTTAATTCGGCGAGTTTTTCTTCCATTAACATCCGCGGCATTTCCACCCGATTGGCGATAACATACCGGGAATTTCGGGTTATCAGCAACGAAGTCATGCCTGTTTCGGTTGCAATGCCGACCCGGTTGCAACCGCCACCGGTCAACCAGGCAAAATTCGCCTGTTTCTTCAGTAGAATGCCATCCAGGCCGGTTTCCTCCATGAGGCGACGCAATCGCTGTTCTTTGTGGATCGTTTCTTCCTGCCGGTCCATCGAAGGGCCTCCTTTTGCCGTTGCAGAGTTGCCAGGACAAATATTTCCTAAGTGCGTAGTCTACTGCTCAAATTTTACCATTCTGCAATAGCTGCTGCCAATACACAGCTGGTGCGTTTGGGTTTCTTTTCGTCCAAAAAAGTTTCTGTTGGCGGGAATTAGGCAGGAAATTAAAGGCGCAACGCGGAAATAATTAAGACTAGTTGTTTCGGGTTCACGAAAACATAAGTTGGGAGGCATATCGAATGAAACCGGTTAAACGGGAAGAAATGGGTCAGGTAGTGGGGAAGATATTGCGGGAAACACCGATTACAGACGTGCATACGCATATCTATCCGGCAGCTTTTGGTGATTTGCTGCTTTGGGGCGTGGATGAACTCATCACCTATCATTATTTGATTGCCGAAACGTTTCGTTATGAAAAATGTTCCTATGAACAATATTTTTCAATGCCGAAACGGCAGCAGGCCGATCTGATCTGGAAGACGCTGTTTCTGGACCGGTCGCCGCTCAGTGAGGCGCAACGCGGTGTCCTGACCGTAATGAATAAGTTGGGACAGGATGTCCGCTCCCGTGATCTGGGCGCGATTCGAAAATATTGCGAAAGCAAAAGCGTGGATGAATATATCGATATCGTCTTCAAAACCGCGGGAGTCAAGGAAGTGGTCATGACCAACGATATTTTCAATCCGCAGGAATTTGCGGTATGGAGCGCCGGTCCGAAACTGGATCCCCGGTTTAAGGCGGTCCTGCGGATCGACCCATTGCTGAACCTTGATGCATCGGCGATTGATCTGCTCCAAAAAACCGGTTATGCCGCCGATGCGGAGTTGGGCGGCGAGAGCGTCGCGGAAATCCGCCGGTTCCTGAAAGACTGGATGCTGAAAATGGATGCATTGTATGTGGCGGCTTCATTGCCGCCGACTTTCCGGGTGCCTGAGGGATCGCTCCGGTCACGGGTCGTGGAAGAGTGCGTGTTGCCGGTATGCCGGGAACTGAATCGGCCGTTTGCCATGATGATCGGCGTGACCAAGCGGGTCAATCCTGGTCTGGGCGATGCCGGCGATGCCGTGGCCAAAGCGGATATCGGGACAGTGACGTATTTGTGCCAAAAATATCCCGCCAATAAGTTCCTGGTGACCATGCTGGCCTTGGAAAATCAGCATGAATTGGCGGTGACGGCGCGAAAGTTCAATAATTTGATGGTGTTCGGCTGCTGGTGGTTCCTGAACAATCCTTCCATTATCGACCGAATGACCCGCATGCGGCTGGAACTGCTGGGATTAAGCTTTATTCCGCAGCATTCGGATGCAAGGGTCCTGGACCAGCTGATTTACAAGTGGGATCATTCCCGCCGCCTGATCGGCGGAATT
>CAZRQI010000392.1:0-1785 GCA_964602025.1 uncultured Veillonellaceae bacterium | reverse complement strand
ACAGTACAAAAACCTGCGTTACTGAAGAGCGCCCCGGCGTCCCGCGACCAACCACCAGAGCCCCAGCGCCACCAGCCAGAGCGCCGCCGCTTGGTACATCGCCGCCGTTCCCCACAGTTCCGCCATCAGGTAGCCCAAAAACGGCCCCAACGCCGCGCCGATATCCGTAGCCATGACATACAGGGTCATTACGGTGGCCCGGGCGCGGTTTTGCGCCGCATCGGCGGCCGCCGCATCGCCGATGGTCGTCAGCGCCGTGGCCGTGACCTGCATCGCGGTCACCGCGGTCAGCCACAGCCAGATAGGCAGCTGCAACGAAACGGCGCCCACCAGTCCGGCCGCGACGATCAGCAGCATCCCCAGTGTTTTGCTCCGGCTCGTCTGGCCGTCGGAGAAGCGTCCGAACCAGGGCGCCAGCCAGGGTTCCCAGCTCCAGCGCAGCGCCTGCAATGCCCCCGAGAGCGACGCCGCTCCCACCGCTCCGAAGCCGAGCGCTACCGTCTGCCCCCAATTCGAACGGATCAGGTGGCTCAGGCTGGAAGCCACAACCCCCTGATACGCCGCGGCAATAAGCATGCCGCTGAACAGAGCCCGCCCGATGGCCGGAGTGTTGATCTGCCGGAGCCGCTGCCGTAGCGGCTCCGTTTCTTTGGGCGTCACGCAGACGCCGGGAACATACCGCAACACCAAAGGCAACGACGCCAGGGCGGCGCCGCCGAACAGAAACGCCGCCGCCTTGATGCCCCAGAGATCGGCGATGACTCCGCCGGTCAGCATCCCGACCAGGCTGCCCAGGCGGAACAAGCCGTTGTATCGGCCGAACACTGCGCCGGTGCACGCTTCATCCGTACAGTCGAGAATCATGAGATAAGCTCCCATGCGCAGCAGCGTCCAGGCGACTCCCCACAAACAGCGCAGCGCCAGCCAGCCGGCAAAGTGATCGACCATTCCGTAGCCGAGCGTCAACAGTCCGGTCAGCGCCACCGCCGCCAGCACACCGGTCCGGACGCCGATCCGGGCATAAGCCCAGGCGATCGCCGGTGTCAGCGGCAACCGGACAAACCGGTTGATCGACAGGAGGATGCCCACTTCCCACAAAGAATCGAGCCCCGCCGTCTCCCAATGCGTCGGCAGGGCGATATACAGCATGGAATCGCCGATCAGGCAGGCGGCAGTGATCAGGGCGATCGCGACCACGGCCTGCGGCGAATTTTGTTGCGTTGATTTCACCATTACTCTCCTGATTGCCCCGAATGTATTTCTTCGTACCGGGGCAATATCCGCTCGAAAATCACCCGGCCGACTCCCATCACCGGTACGGCCAGAATCATGCCCAAAGCGCCGAACAGACTTCCGAACAACAACAGGCCCGCCATGATGATCACCGGATGCAGACGGATCGCCTTGCCGATGAAATTCGGGTAGATGATCGCATTGCTGAGCTTGAACATGATGAAGTAAAACAATCCCACCTGGATCGCCGCTTTGGTGGAAATCGTCATCGCGAACATCACGGCGAACACGGAGACCGACAACGGTCCGATGACCGGAATCAGCTCGCCCACTGCGGAAAGCGCCGCGAAAATCGGCGCGAATGGCAGCTGGGCAACCAGAAAGAACGCGAGCACGCTGCCGCCAGACACGAGGCAAACTCCCACCTGGCCTTTAATATAGCCGCCCAGAACCTCGGCCACGGCGCCGAAAAACTCCAGCAGCCGGCCGCGCTCGGTCGGCGGAACGAACGAGACGGCCATCTCCTGCAACTTCCGGTTATCCCGCAGTAAA
>CAZRQI010000391.1:0-1785 GCA_964602025.1 uncultured Veillonellaceae bacterium | reverse complement strand
CTTCCGGCGCCGCCATTTTGTCGATTTCCGCCCGGATGGCTCGCTCGGCCTTGCTAAACTCCTGATTGCCGGATTTCAGCTCTTCCACGCATTTCAGATAGGCGCAGATCTTGTCCGCCGCCTTGACGATTTTCCACAATTCGCGGTCCTGCTCGGCCGGAAACAGCAACGGTTGGTACGCCGCCTGCAACTCTGACGGCAACATTTTGTTCAGGCGGCCTTTGGCGAATTCCTCAATGGCATCGTAGGCGCGCTTGATTTCCGGATTGAAATATTTGATCGGCGTAGCCAGGTCGCCGGTGAAGACTTCGCCGGCCTCGTGAAAAGCCGCCAACGTCATAGCCCGGTCCGGATTCACCGCCCCGCCGAACATGGTGTTGCGGATGACCGCCAGTCCATGCGCCACCAGAGCGACTTGCAGGCTATGCTCCTGGATATTCTCCTCATACGTGTTGCGCATCAGCCCCCAACGCCGGATCAGCCGCATCCTGGACAAATAGGCAAAAAAATGTTTCATATCCCTATCCTCTTTTCTGCTGAATTCATTTATAATTCTACTCGAAACTCGCTTTCAGGATAAGCCCCCGGATCCATTCCAATTCCAGCGGCGTTATGCAGACGCAGCGCACCCTGTTGCCTTAGGGAGGACTCGCGATGAAATATCGTTTCTCCGATCTGGCCGATATCCCCAAATTACAGGAGCTGATGGGCAGCCTGTATTGGTTGACGGATATCGCGATCGGCATTATCGAAGTGGACGGCAACTTTCTGTTTTGCGCCGGCTGGCGGGGCGCCTGCACGCAAGGCGAACAAAAACTTTGCGATTGCCACGCCTTCATTTCCGCCAATCTGGACCCCGTATCCTATACCTGCCGCCGCTGCCCGACCGGCATGCTGCACTACGCCTGTCCCATCGTCATCGACGGGGACCATTTGGCGTCCGTTTACATCGGCCAGTTTTTCACCGAGCCCCCGGATGAGGCTGCCATCCGTCTGGAATCGGCCAACCGTGGACTTCGCCCGGAAGAATACCGCAAGATGCTCGACAAAATCCCCGTCATTCCGCCGATGCGGCTGACCCTGCTGTTGAAATACCTCAAGGATCTGGCCAACATGCTTGCCGACATCGGCCTGCAGCGCCGGCAGCAGATGGAAACGCTCGAGATCCTGCGGTTGAGTCAGGAACGATTGCAGTACTTAAGTTGCCACGACCCGCTGACCGGTCTCCGGAACCGGGTCCATTTTGAAGAACAAATGGCCGCGCTGGAGCGGTCGCCAGTTTTGCCCTCCGCCGTCATGGTTTTGGATCTCGACGGCCTGAAACAAGTCAACGATGTACTGGGGCACCATGCCGGCGACCAGATGTTGCAAGCCGCCGCCGCCATCATTCGGGACGCGGCGCCGACGGAGTCGACGGTATCGCGCATCGGCGGCGACGAATTTGCGTTGTTGCTGCCCGACACCGACCTTGCCGTCATCGACGCCATCCGGCGACGGATTCTGGCCAAAGTCGACCATTACAACAGCGAGCAGCCGCACCAGCCGCTGGGAATCTCGATCGGGTTTGCCATCGCCGATGCGTTGCCTGTGTCGATGCTCGCCTTGTTCAAAGAAGCGGACGCCCGCATGTATCAGGACAAAAATTCACGAAAAGTTAGAGACGGGAAAGGACCTGCCGATGAGTTCTGCAAATGATGCCGCAAAACGCAATATTCCCTCCATGCAGCGATTGGCGCTCGATTTCGTCGAACCGGGCATGGTTTTGGCCCGGGATGTGTATGATGA
>CAZRQI010000390.1:0-1786 GCA_964602025.1 uncultured Veillonellaceae bacterium | reverse complement strand
GCGCCGGTTGTCCGTTCCGTAATCATGGGGTTGATTGCCATGACCGCCATCGGTCTGAGGCGCAGGGAATCCGCCGCCAGGGCGCTGACGCTGGCGGTGCTTGGAATGCTGGTTTATGAACCACGGTACCTGTTCGATATCAGTTTTCAACTATCGATCGCCTGCACAGGCGGGTTGTTGTATTTATACCCGCCTTTGGAAACCTGGCTGGGAAAAATAAAGACGGAGAAGAAATGGCTAATATTCATCCTGCCGGGGCTTGCTCTGACTTTAGCGGTCCAACTGGCGGTTCTGCCCTTGCAGGCGTGGTATTTTGGCTTATTGCCATGGATATCATTTTTTGCCAACCTATTCGTGGTTCCGCTGCTGGAAGCAGTGATTCTGTTGGGCTTGTTCGGCGTAATGCTGGCTGGCGGCATGGAAACCTTGACCCAGCCGCTTTTTGCCGGCATCAGTTTGTTAACCGGTCTGGCTGTAGAATTGAATCGTTTTTTCGCCCGTCTGCCCGGGAATACGATCCCTTTGCCGGCCTTCAGCATGTCGTGCAGTATCCTGTATTACGCTTTGCTGAGCTGGCTGTTCGGGTATTGGACAATTTGCGGGCATTCCCCCGCGACCTGCTGGCGAACCCTGAACCGTCGCCCCAAACCGTCGGCGTTTCTGGGGTTGACGGTAATTTTGTCTTTGCTGTTCCTGTGGCAGCGTCCGGGACCATTGCAAGTGCATTTCATCGATGTCGGGCAGGGGGACGCGACGCTGGTGATCACGCCGCACGGCCGCGCGGTTCTGATCGACGCCGGTGGGGCGACGGGGCCGCAAAACACTTTCGATATCGGCGAACGGGTGGTAGTTCCCTATCTGCGTCACTATGGCGTGCGACAGGTCGATTGGCTGATTTTGACGCACAATCATCAGGATCATGCCGGCGGGGCGGCGGCAGTGGCGGAGTTTCTGGGGGTCCGGCAGGCGCTGCTGCATTTGTCGGCAACGGACGAACCGCCGGCGATTTTGCGCCTGCGTCGGGCCATGCACAACCGGGGGATTCGCGAGGCGACGGATGTCGGGGTAATCCGGCTGGATGGGGTTCGTATTCAGCTATACCAGGCGGGCGATCCTTTGGTCGGCGGTTCCGGCAAGAGTGCGAACCGAAAACAGGAATCGGAAAACGGCCGGTCGACGGTGGCGCGGGTCGAATTCGGCCGGCACAGTTTTTTGGTGACAGGAGATTTGGAAGGGGAAGGCGAAACAAGAATAAGCAGAAACAACATCCGTCCTTCGACAGTGTTAAAGGTGGGACACCATGGTGGCCGAAAATCGACGCAAGCCATTTTCCTCGCTAAAGTTTCCCCGCAATATGCCGTGATTTCCGTTGGCGCCGATAACCGATACGGACATCCGGCCCCAGAAACGCTGGATCGATTGCGGGAATGGCCGGTCAGCCTGTGGCGAACGGATCGGGATGGCGCGGTGGTGTTCCGCAGCGATGGTGAAAAACTGACGGTGGCAAGAACACTTTACTGAATGGGGAGCCTCATGACCGAACAACGAAACAAGCCGCGGGGCCGTTTCGCGCCCAGCCCTTCGGGGCGGATGCATCTGGGTAATGCCTGGACGGCGCTGTTGGCCTGGCTGGACATTCGAAAAATGAATGGCGCCATGGTGCTGCGCATGGAAGATCTCGACCCTGACCGGAGCCGGCCGGAGTATGCCGCAGGACTGATCGAGGATTTACGTTGGCTGGGCCTGGATTGGGACGAGGGCCCTGATGCGGGCGGTCCATTCCGCC
>CAZRQI010000389.1:0-1789 GCA_964602025.1 uncultured Veillonellaceae bacterium | reverse complement strand
TATTTTACGTCCAGTTGGTAAAGCCCGTTGTCAGAACTGGTCGAAGACATCGAAACCATGCCTTCGACGCCGTTGACCTGCTCTTCGACGAGCTGGGCCAGGCTCTGCTCGACGACTTCGGCGTTGGCCCCGGCGTAACTCGCCGTGACATTGATTGTCGGCGGGATGATCTGCGGATACTGGGCAATCGGCAGATTAAACATGGCAATGCCGCCGCCGAGCACAATAAAGATCGAAATTACGATCGCAAAGATCGGTCGGTCGATAAAAAACTTAGCCATTGATCATTGTCACCTTTACCGGAGTCCCGGGACGCGCTTTGATCGCTCCTTCCACAATGACCCGGTCCCCTGGTTTGAGACCTTCCTCGACCACCCAGTTCGCGCCGATGCGCGCTCCCATCTTGACCGGCCGCTGCTCCGCCTTGTCGCCTTCGCCCACGACCGTCACGAACGCCTTGCCAAGCAGTTCCTGCACCGCCCGTTGCGGAATCACGATCGCATTCTGGCGAACCTCGCCGGAAGCCAGCACCCGGGCGAACATGCCCGGCAGCAGCATCTTCTGCGGGTTGTCGAACACCGCTTTCAGGGTCATGGACCCGTTGCCGCTGGTCATGCCGCTGTCCACCTGCTCGATTTCGCCGGGCAGCGGATATTCGGAGCCGTCACTGAGCTGAATCTTGATCTGGCGGCCCGGCTCCAGCGAGCCGATCCCCTTCATTCGCGAGAACAGCTTCAAATATTCGTTTTCATTCATGTTGAACTTGACCCGGACCTTGTCCAGCGACGACACCGTGGCCAGCACCGTCTCGCCGGACTTGGCGTAGTTGCCGAGGCTGATGTCCTTCACGTCGATCCGGCCGTCGATCGGCGACACCACCACGGTATCGCGCAAATCCAGCCGCGCCTGCTGCGCTTTGGCCCGGTTGGCCTCGACCCGGGCGATGGCCTGCTTCTCCTGGGCCAGCGCATTATCGAGGGTCTGCTGGGCGATCGCGCCGGCGGCGGCCAGTTCCTTGTAGCGGATCACATCCCGCTGAATCTGGCTGAGGGAGGCTTCCGACTCGGCCACCGCCGCGTCGCTGGACAGCACCGTCGTTTCATACTGGCGGGCTTCGATCCGGAACAGCGGCTGCCCCTGCTTCACCGTCGCGCCGCCGGTCACGTACTTCTCGATGATGTTGCCGGCCACCTTGGCTTTGATCTGGGCGGTCTCCCGCGCCTCGATCTCGCCGACGAACTCATAGGTGATCGGCGTGTCTTTCGCCGCGACCTGCATCGCCTTGACTTCCACGGCCTGTCCGGCCCGCGCCGGCGGCTTGCCGCCGATGCCGAATTTAGCGAGCAGTCCCGCATTGATTGCGGCGTAACCCACGATCGCCACGATTGCGACTCCGCCGATCAATTTCCCCCGAAAGCCCAATTTCTTCATCCAAGTCATGCCTTGCATTCTGCGAGTCCTCCTTTGTTTGCCGCTTCCTCGGCGGCGGTGTCCCGGGCGATAATTCCATACAAAACAATGTCTGTAATATGGCCGATCATTTCATCGAACGAAGTTTTGTTTTCCAGCAGGTAGTTGTAGTCCATGATCTCATGGATCGCCCCCTGCAACAGCCGGTGCAACACCGGCACGAAAATCGGCCGGAAGTAGCCGGCGGCGATGCCGTCCTGAAGAACGCCCTCCAGGACGGCCCACTGCTCCTCTTTCGCCTTGTGGGCTTTTTTCAGCAAGCCCGGATACTGGACGCCCAGCTCCATCTTGACCCGGTCGTTCACATCCGTGGACAGCT
>CAZRQI010000388.1:0-1793 GCA_964602025.1 uncultured Veillonellaceae bacterium | reverse complement strand
TCAACTGTCCGTCTTCCCACTGTAAAACGCCTTCCCCCTGCAACACCGCCACCCACTCATCCTCTGCCTGGTCATACCAGAAGCCGGGCGGCGAAGTCTGCCCCGTCGACAGAATCCGTTCCAGGCGGATGCCGGGCCGTTGGAGCAGCAGTTCACTCACTTCAGCCGTTGGCGGTTCCGGCGGCAACCGCAGCAAATTCGCCGGTGAAATCACTTGGTCACCGGCCCCTTCCAAGTCGACATCCCGCCGGTGCTGTTGAAAACATTTTCAAATCCTTTGCCGCGCAGGAACTTGGTTCCTTGCGCGCTCCGGTTGCCGGTCCGGCAAATGAGCACCACTTTCTTGTCTTTCGGGATTTCCGCCAACCGCTTTTCGAGCTCAGCCAACGGGATATTAGCCACATCCGGTATATGCCCCTCCCGATACTCGGCCGGCGTCCGTACATCGATCAGGATGGCTTCCTTGGCTTGCCACAGCCGAAGCGCCTCATCCACCGATACGTCGACGCTGGCCCCGGCCGGGCTCTGACTGCAGCCGGCGGCAAACAGGGCAACCATTATCACAAAGCACACTCTGATCCATCTTTTTGACGGGAGAATCATGTCGTTTCCTCCTGTTTCATCCTCTTCCCGCGCTGTTTATAGTTCAGGTAGCGTTGACGGCCTTCCTCAAACAAGCGCCGGTCTTCCGCAGAAATCAGTTCCAGTGCCGGAGCGGGGCAAGGATTGCCCTGCTCATCCAGCGCCACAAAGGTAAAATAGGCGGTAAGAGCGGTTTTGGCAAGTTCATCCTTTGTCAAATCTTCCACGGTCACTTCCACCGCTACTTCCATGGAACTCCGTCCAACAAATGTCATTATGGCGTGACACATCACCAGATTGCCGATACGAATCGGCTGCAGGAACTCCAGTTCGTCCACCCGCAGCGTGACCACCTGCATCCGGGCATGGCGCTGCGCCACCACGCCGGCGGTATTGTCCATCAGTTTCATGATTTCGCCGCCATGAACATTTCCCACCGGGTTGGCGTGCTCCGGCAGCATCAACAGCGCCATGGTCAACCGGGAATCTTCAACCGTTTTTGCAGTCATCCCATCTACTCCATTCGAAAAATTCATCCGAGCGTCCGTCAAACACGCACCTCACCGGTCAGTTCCGAAACCGTTCCTGGATTCCGCCCCGGCCGAGATCCACATACCCCCAATCCGTCAATTTGAGGGAAGGAATCACGGACAACGACAAGAAAGACAGCGCCATGCAAGGATGGACGCCGGTAATTCCCAGTTTAAGGGCTGCGGAATCGACTTCGCGCAAGGCGGCGGCGACTTCCGACAGAGGCGTGTCGCTCATCAGGCCGGCGATGGGCAACGGTAATGCCGCCAATATCCGGTCCTGACAACAGGCCACCAATCCGCCGCCATTTTCCCGCAGCCAGGTGAGCGCCCGCAGAATGGAGGCTTCCTCCGCACCAGCCACAATGAACGGATGAGCATCGTGCGCCACGGACGCCCCCAATGCGCCGGATTTCAGACCCAGTCCCTGGACCAGGCCAACCGCCACGCGACCCGTGTTCCGGTTACGTTCCTGAACCACCAGTTTGGCGATATCCCGGCCGGGATCCGCCATCACTAGGTTGTTCTCGACTTTGGGCGCAATGCTCAACGATTCCGTCAACAACGAACCGCTCCGCCAACCGATCACCCGGATTAGTTCTTTATCCCGCGGCATCTCAATTTGGATCGCCGCCGCCGAAACAGGCGACGGGGCAGAGATTTCGCCAGATGGAAAATCCG
>CAZRQI010000387.1:0-1794 GCA_964602025.1 uncultured Veillonellaceae bacterium | reverse complement strand
GCAAAATTACCGGGAGGGTTTTGTCGGCCGGGACTGGTTTCGGGGAGTGTCGGGCAGGGATGTGCGGGAGATTTACATCAGCGAGGCCTATGTTAGCGCGCAGGGACAGTTGCTGACGGCAATCGCGACCAGGGTCCATGACGACGAGAACCGGGTGGTGGCCATCCTGGCCGGCAATCTGAGGTTGGATCGTCTCAATGAATATATCCAGTCCTTTTCGTATGGCAAAAATGTCCGGACGTATTTGGTGGATAAAGCCGGCAATGTATTGGCGCATCCCGACGAATCCTTGCTGCGAGCGGCAAGCCTCACCAATCTGAAGGAGCGGGAGGCGGTCCGCGAGGCATTGCGGAATCCGCAAGCAACGGAGGCCGCCGCCATTCTGACGGAGGCGGCGAGCGGCGCGACAATTTACTCCTCTTATGTGAAACTTCCCCGGATGGGTTGGGTTGTGATTACGGAACAACCCGAAGCGGACGTGATGGAAAGAACCCGCCAGTTACGCGAAGGAATCGCCATAGTGGCCGTGCTGTTGAGTCTGGCGGCGATACTGGCGATCGCGTTCCTGATCCGGACGGTTACCCGGCCGTTGTATCAAGTGGCGGATCATTTGCGATCACTTGGCGGCGGCGATTTTTCACCGCGACTGGCCCCGGAATTGTTGGAACGAAACGATGAGATCGGCCAAGTCGCCCATGCGGTGGATGTCATGCAAAGAAACCGGCAGTCGGCGGAGCAGGAACTGGATGCCAGCCATGAAGAATTGCGAGCCTTGTATGACGATTTGGAGAGCGCCGAAACCAAACTGAGAATCCAATATGAAGAACTGCAACGGGAAATCGCCGAACGGTCCAAGGTGGATCAGGCATTGGCCGAAAGCGAGCGGCAGTACCTCATGGTAATCGAGCAATCGCCGGAAGCCGTCCTGTTTTTTGACCCGGATACGGGGAAAATGGTGAAAGGAAACGCCCAGTTTGTTTCCCAGTTCGGTTATGATCCGGAGCGGGAAACGAATCTGACCATTTTTGATGTTGCTGTGGATTCGAAGGAAAACCTTCAGGCGATCCTGGACACGATTCGGCGGACTGGCATGTTGCCGCTGCAACGCCGTATGTTCCGCCACCGCAATGGGATGCTGCTGCATGTGGAACGATCCGGCATTCTGATCCGCTATCGGGGCCAGAATCTTGGCGCCATCTATATTCAGGACGTATCGGAGACGGTGCGCCGTGAGCAGGAAATCCAGAGAGACGCTCAAATGGCGACGCGGGTGCAGCACGAAATGCTGAGCGTGCCGCGATCAAGCGAGTTCCTGGAAATCCAGACCGTATTCCAACCCTACCGGTATGTGGGCGGCGACCTGTATTTTCTGGACTGGCGTTACCGGGGGCAAGTGTTGCGCGGCTTTCTCGTGGATGCCGCCGGCCATGGACTGGCTACCGCCTTGCATACCTCGGCCATCCATGTTTTGCTGCGGGAAGTCAACGAATTCGATCTGCCGCTGGCGGAACAGATCCGCTGGCTGAATCGGCGCTTGGGGCAGTATTTCAATGAAGAGGCTTTCGTGGGAGTTATTGCCTTCGAAGCCGACTTGCAGACGCGCGAAATGCGTTGGGTCTGCGCCGGCATTCCCGGCTTCTGGGCGGCGACGCCGTCAGTGAAGGGCTGCGTGACCAGGCCGGGCATGTTTTTGGGAATGCGAACGGACGAAAATTTTGAAACCCACCGCATGCCCATCGATGTAGGGGATTGTTTGTATTTCATGACGGATGGACTGACGGATCGGATCGACCG
>CAZRQI010000386.1:0-1796 GCA_964602025.1 uncultured Veillonellaceae bacterium | reverse complement strand
GCGATGAACTCGTCGATATGCCCCAAGTCCTGCCCGGTGGTCGGTTCGTCCAGCAACAGCACGTCCGGCCGGCAGGCCAACAACGACGCGATCGCTACCCGGACCCGCTGCCCCTGGCTGAGCGCTAATGGGAACCGGTCCTCGAGACCAGCCAGCCCGGTCTTTTCCAACAACGTCCGCCAATCGTCGCCAGCATCGGTTACGGTGGCCCCGTGACGGATTCCAAACGCAATTTCCGCCGCCACGGTCGAATTGAACAGCATCAGGTCCGGATTCTGCATGACCATGCCGACCCGCCGTTCCAGCGCCTTCACCGGCCGTCCCAATACCTCGACCCGGCCGGACTGGGTTTTCAGTAAACCACAGATATGCTGCAGCAAGGTCGATTTGCCGGCGCCGTTGTTGCCCATCAACGCCACGAATTGCCCCCGCGGCACATCCAGATTGATCCCGTCCAGAATCTTGCGGCCGTTCGGATCATAGTGAAAATCCAGATTTCGAACCGTCACCGCCGGATTCGACGGGTCGGCCGCCGCCAAGATCCCGGGCGCCGCTGTCATGACATCACCGCAGCGGGGAAAGGCCGAGCGAATGTCCCGCACCGCGTCCTCCACCGTCGCGCCGGCCGCCGTCAGGCCGAGATTATGACAGATATGCACCGGTTGGGGAATCCGCAGCCCCAGCCGTAAAAAAACGTTGGGATCGCGGAATGCCTCCTGCCGCGTTCCCTGCCAGAGGATTTCGCCTTCGTCCATGACCAGCACCCGCCGGCACAGGGGCATCACTTCATGAAGCCTATGCTCCACCACAATGACGGTGATTCCCTGTTCCCGGTTCAACTTCTGCAAAACCGCGAGCAATTCTACCGCGCCGCGCGGATCCATCTGACTGATCGGCTCATCCAGCGCCAGCAGACGCGGCCGCACCGCCAACACCGCCGCCAAAGCCAGGCGCTGGCGTTCTCCGCCGGACAATGCGTGAACGCTGCCGTTCTCACTCCCCGCCAATCCCACCCAGGCTAGCGTCTCGGCAACGCGCCGCCGGACCATCTCCCGTTCCATCCCCATGTTTTCCAGGGCGAAACCGACCTCATCCGCCACGGTCGTCGAAAAAATCTGGTCATCGGGATTCTGGAACATTAACCCGACGGTTCGGCTCAGTTCCGCCACCGACGACTGCCGGGAATCCACGCCGTTGATCCGGAGTTCGCCGGTCAACTCGCCGCCGATCTCATGCGGAATCAGGCCGTTGAGCGCTTTCAGCAGCGTGCTTTTGCCGCAACCGGTCGGTCCGGTCAGCAGAATAAAATCGCCGCTGTCGATCGACAGATTGATATTTTTCAGGCTCGGCGCAGGGCGCGTTTTATAGGTGAACGACAAATTCGCACATTCCACGATGCCGGTCATCGTCAATCCCCTCCCACATCGGCCAGACGGCTGCCGAGCAACAGGCCGCAGCCCGCGCCGATCATCGTGTACATAAAGCCATTGACCGCCATCACCAAATAAATATACCAATCGGCGTAATACAGCCGGTACAGCACCGACATCCCCTGTAGCGTGACGTAGGTGGCCGCCGTATCCGCCAGCGCGCAGGCCAGGGCGAGAATCACCAGACGCCGCAGGCTAAATCCCGCCGGCGGGCCATCCGCCAGAGTTCTTGAGGTAAATCCGCCCAGCGCCAACGCCCCTTCCAGTAAAAATGCGTTGATGCCATACGACAAAAACACGATCGGCGACATGTGTCCAAACGCCACCATCCCGAGCAGCAGACGGATCGCCGCCATCAGGCTCACC
>CAZRQI010000385.1:0-1797 GCA_964602025.1 uncultured Veillonellaceae bacterium | reverse complement strand
GATCAGGTTTCGCCGTACTTTTTCTCGGCGGACAACCGCCAATTGTACGCCACTTCGAACATTGGCCGGGACCGCAAGGCACTGGTGCTGATCGATCCGGCGACCGGCAAGGAAGTCCAGACGCTGTTCGCCCATCCCGAAGTCGATGTGGGCGGCGCCGGCTGGTCGCGGCTGCGCAAGGTTCTGACCAGTGTCGGTTATACGACGGACAAGAGCCATCGACATTTCTTCGATGACAAGATCCGCAAGATTTACGTCACGCTGCAAAAGCAGCTGCCTGGGTATGAAGTGGCGCTGACCTCCATCGACAAGGCGGAGGAACAGTTTGTCATCCGCACTTACAGCGATAAATCGCGCGGCGCCTATTACCTGTTCAATGCGAAAACCGGCGCATTGAAAAAATGGCGGGAACTGTCGCCGTGGCTGAACGAACAGGAAATGGCGGAAATGCGGCCGGTTTCCTACAAAAGCCGCGACGGCCTGACGATTCATGGCTATCTGACGTTACCGAAGGGAAAAGAGGCGAAGAACCTGCCGGTTATCGTAAATCCGCACGGTGGGCCATGGGTTCGGGACACCTGGGGCTTCAACTCGGAAGTCCAGCTGCTGGCTAACCGCGGATTTGCCGTGCTGCAGATGAATTACCGGGGGTCGACCGGCTATGGTCGGGCGTTCTGGGAAGCGGGATTCAAGCAATGGGGCCGGAAGATGCAGGACGACATTACCGATGGGGTGGAATGGCTGATTAAACAGGGGATTGCCGATCCGAAACGGGTGGCGATTTATGGCGGCAGTTACGGCGGCTATGCTGTCCTGGCCGGACTGGCGTTCACACCGGATGTGTACGCCTGCGGCATCGATTATGTCGGCGTGTCCAACATCTTTACCCTGATGAAGACAATTCCTCCTTATTGGAAGCCGTTGCTGGCCGAGTTTTACGAGAAGGTCGGCCATCCGGAGAAGGACGAAGAGTTGTTGCGTTCAGTTTCGCCGGTATTTCACGCCGACAAGATCAAGGCGCCGCTGTTCATCGTCCAGGGGGCGCGCGATCCTCGCGTGAACAAGGCTGAATCCGACCAGATGGTGGCGGCGCTGGCGGCGCGCGGCATCAAGGTCGAATATATGGTCAAGGACAACGAGGGACACGGTTTCCGCAACGAAGAGAACCGGTTCGAGTTTTACGAAGCGATGGAGAAGTTCCTGCAGGGATGCCTGCAATAGGAAGCGCAATTCCGCCCAAGACCGGGGTAGAGCCGGCGTCCGTTTCACAAAGAGCCGAAATGTGCTAAAATATATAGCAATTTTGTGAAACAGCAGGGGGCAACTGATGCAGAGACTGGTCATGGATGTTGTTCGACCGGAAATGCTTGCGGCCATCGACGTGATGGACCCAGGAGGGCGTTTCTTGATCCGCGCCGGCCGACCATTGCAGGAGAATCATATCGGGATGATGCAGAGCCTGGGTTTTGGCTCCGCTTATGTGAATCTGCCCTGTTTGAGCCAAACGCCTCCTCCGGGGGACATTGTCCGGCAGGAACTCCGGACGGAGGGCGTCAAGATGATTCGCCATGTGTATGACGACTTCCGGCACAAGGGAGACGTGGACGGAGGTCCGTTGCGTGATTTGGCGGCCAAACTGGTGGACGAGGTAATCCGCAATCGAGGACAGTTGTTTCAGTTTGTGGACCTACGAACTCCGGACACCTATTTGCCGTCGCATGTCTTTAATGTGGCGGTATTGGCGCTGCTGACCGGACTGAAAATGGATTATCCGCCGGCAAAACTGCATGAGCTGGC
>CAZRQI010000384.1:0-1801 GCA_964602025.1 uncultured Veillonellaceae bacterium | reverse complement strand
GAGTCCATCATCCAGTACATGAAACGGACCTATAACCTGTTGATCGGCGAGCGGACGGCGGAAACCGTAAAAATTACCATCGGTTCGGCCATGCCGTCGCCGGAAGAGGAAACGATGGATATTCGCGGTCGGGATCTGGTGACCGGTCTGCCGAAGACCATCCTGGTGTCGGTGCGGGAAATCGAGCTGGCCCTGTCCGAACCGGTGAGCGCGATTGTGGACGCTGTCAAGGTGACACTGGAAAAAACTCCGCCCGAACTTTCCGCGGATATTATGGACCGGGGGATTGTTCTGACTGGCGGCGGCGCCCAACTGCGTCGTCTGGACAAGCTGCTGACCAAGGAAACCGGCATGCCGGTCATTGTGGCGGAAGATTCGCTCGATTGCGTAGCCAAGGGCACCGGCGTCGTGGCGGAGGATCTGGAAACGATGAAGCGGGTGACAATGTCCGTCAAGAAAAGCGGGTAAAGGGGAACCACGATTGTGAAATGGTTTGACAAGAAGACGGTGGTGCTTTGCGTTGCCTTTCTGACCGTCTTTTTGCTGGTGATATCGGCCGCCCGCCTGCAAAACCGGTATCCGTTGATGTCCCGTATTGCGGCCGGGATTCTGATGCCGTTTGATTATGTGTTTTCCGGCCTAGCCGGCGGAATTCAGGAGGGGACGGTGTTTACGCGCGATCTGGCGGCCGTGTATCGTGAGAACCAGACCTTGCGCGCGGAAAACCAGGAGCTGCGGTATGTCGTTTTCCAGTTGACCGAGAAGGCGGCGGAAAATGAGCGGTTGCAGGCCATGCTGGAGTTTCGCACCAAAACGGTGGCGTTTCAGATGAAGGCGGCGGCGGTGATCGCCCGGGATCCGGGAACATTGAATTATAGCCTGCTGATCAACCAGGGGGCGAACGACGGTATCCGGGTCAATATGCCGGTCGTGACGCATCAAGGGTTGGTGGGCCATGTGACGGAAGTATTCGGCGGGACCGCCAAGGTGCGTCTGTTGATCGATGCGACATCCTCGGCGGCGGCGATGATTCAGCGGCCACAGTCCCGGGCCGTGGGAATCGTGGAGGGAAACCCGGCGCAGATTTCCCTGCTGCGGATGAAGAATTTGCTCCGGGACAGCGATGTCATCAAAGGGGACAAGATCATGACGTCCGGCCTCGGCGGCATCTATCCCAAAGGCCTGCTGATCGGCGAAGTGGTCGATGTCGTCGACGATGACGGCGGTTTGCTGAAAAACGCCATGATCCGTTCGGCGGTAGACTTTTCCCGCCTGGAGGAAGTGCTTGTCATTACCGGCGAAAGGAATCCGGTCCGGCCATGAGAATTTTGATCTGGATTTTCGTGATGCTGTTGTCGGTGTCCCTGCAGTCGACCGTGATTCCCGTCTTGTCCTTCGGCGCCATTCGTCCGGACTTTGTGCTGGTGGTCGTGGTGCTGGCGGCGCTGTCGGGCGGCCGGGAGACCGGTGTGCTCTGCGGGGCGGTCGGCGGTCTCTTGCAGGATTTGCTGTCGGTCGGTCCATTCGGTTTCAACACGCTGACCAAAATGTTGTTGGGTCTGTTGCTGGGGTTTTACGAGCGTAAAGTGAACCAGGGAAACCTGTTGTTGCCGATGGTGGCGATTGTCGCCGGAACGGCAGGCGCTACCGTGTTGTCGGCGTTGTTTTTGCTGGCGTATGGGTTGGCCGGAGCGATTCCGGCCGTATTTCTGCAGGTGATTCCGACGATGGCCTATCATGTGTTGCTGGCGGCGCCGGTTCATGCCGCCCTGCTATGGCTGAAACGTCTTCAGGCATCGAA
>CAZRQI010000383.1:0-1805 GCA_964602025.1 uncultured Veillonellaceae bacterium | reverse complement strand
CGCCAACCTTCGCGGTTGCCGTTGACGGAATCAGATCCATCGCGCAGGCCAAAGCGACTGTGGATTGAAAAAGGAAACCCACCAAGGTGACGATGCCCAATCCCAACAAGGTTCGTTTCATCGTTCACGCCTCCTCAAGTTCTGGCTGTTTGTTTATCTCTATCGTACCAGAAACCCTTGAAATTTCTGTGACCAGGCTGTGACAAAATGATGAAAAGTACGTACAGCTGGTTCATTGACGTCATAAATAATAATTATTATAATTAAACTGTAATATCCTTTTCCGAGCCACCCTATTTCTGTTCCCTCATCAATCAGAATCAATATCACAGCAAGTTGAGAATCATGCGAAAGGAAGGATGGGTATGGAAAAAGAGAAAGACCCCGGTGCATGGAATCCTTATCTGGCAGGCGCTTTATCGGGCTTGGTTTCTGTCGGCTCCGTCTGGGTGACTGGAAAGTATTTCGGCGCTTCCACCACGTTCGTTCGCGGAGCCGGTTACCTGGAAAAAGCCATTGATCCGGCGCACATGGCAAAACTTGAATATTTGACCAAAAACAAACCGGTGATCGACTGGCAATGGATGTTCGTGGTCGGGATCCTGATCGGCGCCTTCCTTGCCGCAATCTCCTCCGGCAGCTTTAAGATTCAGACTGTCCCTGATATGTGGCGTGAACGGTTTGGAGGTGGCATGGTCAAACGCGGCCTGGTCGCATTCGTGGGCGGCACGATTGCGATGTTCGGCGCCCGTTTGGCCGATGGGTGACCGAGCGGTCATGGGCTGAGCGGTTCGCTTCAGCTGGCGGTGAGCGGCTTTGTCGCTCTGATCTTTTTCTTCGTCGGTGGAATCATCGTAAGCCGGATTCTTTACGGCGGAGGTGACAAATCATGACGACCGATCTGATGTATGGGCTGGTTACGGGAATTCTTTTCGGTTTTCTGCTGCAAAAAGGCCGGGTATTGCGTTACGACAAGCAAATCGGCGCCTTGCGCTTGCAGGACATGACCATCGTCAAATTCATGCTGTCCGCCATTGTGGTTGGCATGATCGGAACCTATCTGCTGGTTGATCTGGGATTGGCCAAGCTTTCCATCAAGCCGATGATTGTTGGCGCAATCGTAATTGGCGGGCTGTTATTCGGATTTGGCTGGGGCCTGTTCGGTTATTGTCCCGGCACTTCCATGGGAGCAGTCGGTGAAGGACGGATCGACGGCCTATGGGGAATCGCTGGCATGGTGGCGGGCGCGGCTCTTTACGCGGAAGCATTTCCCCTGTTAAAGACGACCGTGCTAACCTGGGGAAATTATGGGAACATTACCATTCCCAAAATATTAGGCGTAAATCACTGGCTTATCATCATTCTTTTTGCGGTCGGCACGATTTTCCTGTTCCGGTGGCTGGAAAAAAACAAACTGTAGGCTTGAGCAAAAATCCCGCAGCGCTGGCAATAAGCGCTGCGGGATTTTGTATGCTCGTCTATCTCCCCAACAAGAGTTTCATTGCCCAAATACTTGCTTCATAAAATAGAATGATCGGCATGGCCATCATCGTCTGGGTTAAAACATCCGGCGTCGGCGTGATGATCCCCCCTGCAACAAAAGCGCCTAAAATCATCATTTTGCGGTGTTTCGCCAAAACAGCGGAATTGATAATTCCCATTTTCGCCAGCGCCACCAACAACAAAGGCAAGTTGAAAATGACACCGAACGGCAAAATAAACGACAACAAAAAAGACAGATATTGGCCCAAAGATATCATCGGCATCAGCGACTCATTGCCAAAACCGAGAAAAAACTTTACCGC
>CAZRQI010000382.1:0-1809 GCA_964602025.1 uncultured Veillonellaceae bacterium | reverse complement strand
TCACAAAAGTGCCCGATGCATCCAAATTCACTCGTTTCAAGCAGGACTTCTTGCCAGACCTGCAATCTCTTTTCGATTCCTTGGTTGATGTTACAGAACCAATATGCAAGGACATCAGTGAAGAGCTCGCCTCCATGACCATATTTGACACTTCTGGTATCGAAGCATTTGTCACGGAAAACAATCCGAAGTTTATCAACAGGATTATCAATCAGTTGAAAATGTACGCAAAAGCAAAGGGTTTTGATAAAGCCTATGATCCGCATAAAGCGGCCTACGGCGCAATGCCTTCTCATGCCTCAGCCAATTCGTCAGTTAAGCAGCTGTATATCAATGGCCACTTCTGTTACGTCTACAAGTTTGGTATGATCACCAACGGTCTTGGCATTGTAAGAGACATCCGGTTGTACAATGATGACTTTTTCAAAGAACATCCTGAGATTGAAATTGAGAAGAAATCCGATTCGCCGGATGAAGACAAATCCGTTCATGATGCGAGACTTTTGATTCCTACTTTGGTTGATTATTTCAAGAAACATCCTGTGATTGACCCCAAAACATTCCTTGGCGACTCGGCCTTTGACGCGATCGCTATCTACAAATCCTTGTTTCAGGAATTGCTTTTCGAGAAAGCATACATTCCGCTCAATCATCGCTCAAAACTGGAAAACAGCGAGTACACCGTGAATGAAGACGGTATCCCTTGTTGTCCCCGTGACCCCGCCCTCCCCATGAAAGCCGAAGGCTCATCCAAACTTAAAAATGGAGTAAAACGTTTTAAGTTTGTCTGCCCCAAAATGCGCTGGGGAAAAGGTGATAACGGAAAGTCTCGTCGAGTTTGTCAGTGTGAGAACCCCTGTACAGATTCCCGATCCGGGCGTATGGTCTACACATATCCCGAAAAGGATTTACGTGCCTACCCAGGCACAATACGTGGCACAGAAGAATGGGATAACACCTACAAAATTCGGAGCTGCGTGGAAAAAACCATCAACCAATTCAAAGGCTGCTACTGCCTGGCCGGCAGACGAACTCAAAATGAATTAACCCTTCATGCTGATCTTTTACTCTCTGGCATCACACAATTGCTCACGGTGGTCCTTGCTGAAAGCATCCACGAACGTAAATTCATCAGGAGCTTGAAGCCACTAATTGCTTAGCTTTACCGATTCCTCAAGGGCATTTGCCGCATGCCCTTTCTTTGTTATACTCACTTTTGGGCATTCCACCTTATCTTCCCGGATTTTGAGTTCATTCTGCGCGAGTCATGGGTTTTCCGATTTCTGCGAACTTTTTTCACTGCTCGATTTTTTTAGTTTCGCAATTGCCTATTTATTTGTTTTAATTTTTATTGAAATGCGGAAGAATGACGTCAGATACTCACTTTTTATACCGAACCGGCCTATAAGCCGGCTCGGTATAAAGCCATTTCTAACCTGTTGCCAAATGGAAAAAAACGGGTGAAATTACGGTGGCGTTCATTTCTCTACAATATCAAACATTGGAGTAAATCGCTTGTTGCTTAGAGATCGTGCGCTGTTCTGTTGATAACCTCATCCTGAATCTGCGGGGTAAGTCTGATGAAGTATGCGCTGTAGCCCGCGACGCGAACAACGAGGTCCTGATGAGCTTCCGGTGCTGTCTTTGCGTCGACCATATCTTCCTTGTTGACGATGTTGAACTGAACGTGCTTTGCACCGCCAACGGTAAGGTAGGTCTTGATAACCGTTGCAAGCTTCTCCATATCCTCGTCGGTCTTGACGGAGGAGGGGTGGAACTTCATGTTGTGAAGCGTTCCCTGATACGGGT
>CAZRQI010000381.1:0-1811 GCA_964602025.1 uncultured Veillonellaceae bacterium | reverse complement strand
GGCCAATTTGCGGGTCAGTTCCACATCTTCCGGACTGGGGGTGGGATCGCCGCTGGGATGGTTGTGGGCGACAATGACGGCCGCCGCGCTGGCATTGATCGCTTCCCGAAACAGTTCCCGGGGATGAACGATGGATGCGTTCAGGCTGCCAACGGAAATGACCGCCGTCTTCAGCACGTGATTCTTGGTCGACAGCAGCACCGCGACGAACGATTCCCGCGTTTCATAGCGGAACCGCGGCATCAAGAGCGCCGCCACATCTTCCGGAGTCCGGATTGCCGGCCGGTCCTGCGGCGCCAGCGAGGCAACGCGACGACCCAGTTCCATCGCCGCCAGCAAAGTGACCGCTTTGGCCTCGCCGATTCCCCGGACCTGTTCCACTTCTTCCAGCGTTGCGCGGCCGAGTCCGGCCAGGCCGCCCTCTCGTTCGAGCAGGTTTTCCGCCAGCCGCAACGCCGATTCTTCAGCGGCGCCGGTCCGCAATAAAATGGCCAGCAGTTCGGAATTCCCCATGGCCTGCGCGCCCCGTTCCTTCATCTTCTCCCGGGGCCGTTCATCCAATGGTAACTCCTTGATGGTGAGCGGATGCGGTCGTTCGACGCCCGCCCGGACCGTCACAGCAACTCCACCCCGGCCTGGGACAGAAGGCGGGACAGCGCCCTAAGCGGCAAACCCACCACATTGAAATAACAGCCTTCCAGACGCTCCACAAACAAAGCCCCCCGCCCCTGCACCGCATAAGCGCCCGCTTTGTCCAGCGGTTCGCCGGTCGCGACATAGCGGCGGATCTGTTCCGCCGTAAGTTTGGCCAGCGTCACCCGTGTTTCCACGGCATCGACCAGGCACTGGCCCTGACTGACAACCGCC
This sequence comes from uncultured Veillonellaceae bacterium, assembly GCA_964602025.1. Classification (GTDB taxonomy): domain Bacteria; phylum Bacillota; class Negativicutes; order UBA1444; family UBA1444; genus UBA1444. The sequence goes on along the minus strand of CAZRQI010000381.1, from coordinate 944 downwards.
ACGCCGGACCAGACGCTGTGCGTCCGACCGGACAGCTCCGCCAGCATGGCCTCGGCCGCCGCGGCCTTTTCCGGCTTGCCATATACTTTCCCCGCCAATACGACGATCGTATCGGCGCCGATGACGATATCCCCCGGCTGGACTTCGGTCGCCACCGCCTGCGCTTTGAGCCGCGCATGCAGCCGCACCAGGTCGTCGGGCGGCAACGCCGCCGCATTGTCTTCTTCCGCCCGGCTGGGCCAAACCTGAAACTCACATCCCGCCTGCCGCAAGAGCTGCTCGCGGCGCGGCGAGGCCGACGCCAGAATGATTCCCGTAACCAAAACCTCCTAATATCGCCGGAACAGAAACATCGCGATCACAACGCCAAGTACGCTGATCAGATTCGGTTGCAGTGTCAGCCCGAATTTGACCTGGGCGATGAACAGATTGAGGCTGGCTGGCGCCATGTCAAACAGCACATACTTCTTTGTCAAATAAGGCGCTAATCCCGCCAACGCCGGACTGCCGGCGATGACCTCGCCTAAGAGACCGCCGATGATCGCACCGCCCAAAAAATACAGCAACCATATCAAAAAGCCTTTTGTCCTGCCTCCCCGCAACCTGTTTCCCCTCCCGTTGCAATCGCTCCGATCCTTTGCGCTCAACTTTCATATAAACAATATAGCTTTCGCTGCATAACACAAAAAGTCCTTGCCGCCACAAGGACCTGCTTTTATATATTTTACACTATTCAAGGGCTTGACAGCAAGGAAACGCAAAAAGGCCGGGAATTTCTTCCCGGCCCCGCACTTTTGAATGTATCCGGTTGGAAATTAGAAGCCGAGGATGCCGAAGAACAGCCAGCAAACCAACGCGCCGACCACGGACATCGACAGGCCCCAGATGAGCAGATTGCGGAACAGTTTCGCCTTGTCTTCGTGATCGCCGGCGCAAGCGATGCA
>CAZRQI010000380.1:0-1815 GCA_964602025.1 uncultured Veillonellaceae bacterium | reverse complement strand
TCAACGTCCGACTCCACAAGATCTGGCCGGCATCGCTCACGAGGAAGGCCCGCCCATCTGCCGACACGCCGCCGTAAACCTGCCCATCCGCCGATATTTCCGGCCCGAACCGCATGTTCGTCCGATCATAGGGCGGTACCGTCGGCAGGTTCAGGCTCCAGCGCAAAGCCCCTGTCCGGGTATCATACGCGTAGATATTGTCCTGGAATCGCCGCTCCGGTCCCGGCGTATAATCCGAGGTGGCAAAAGCGACCGTGCCGCCGTCCGGGGTCACGCCGCACCAGCTGACCCAGACATCGATGTTATGCTCACGGGGAAACAGGGTGACCTTTCCCTGGGGATCGAATCGATACACCCGGGCAGAGTAATCCGTTTTGCCGGACGGGTATCGGATCGACCGCAAGGCCACGGCGTAAGCGTTATCCTGGGCATCGACCTTGATGGACATGATGCCGGGGAACGTCTTCCGACGAATATCCACGCCCAGTTCGTCGGCGCTGGCCTTGCGCCAAATTTCGGCGCCGCTCACGGCGTCAATGCAAATCACCGCTCCCTGTTGACTGTTCTCGCCAACCAGAATCCGGCGATTATCCCGCGAAAACTCCAGGGCGCTGATTTTTCCCATGCCGATTTTGCGGCTCCAGAGTCGGTTGCCGGCCATGTCCAGCAACATCACCTCGCCAGACTCCGTCCCCACGACGATCCGGGCGCCGTCCGGCGATAACCGGAGCAGCCCCGGCGTCGATCCCATCTGTTTGTAACCGCGAATCTCTACCTTGCCCAAGGGAACTTCGGCCACTTTTTCATAGCGTCCCGTACGGCTGGCGATTTTTTTCGACGCCGCCAAATTGTCCGCCGGCTGCAGTTCCGGAAAGATGTGCAGCGCCAATTCCGCCAGGCTGCAGGCAAAAGCGATGAACAACAATCCTGTCCAAATCCTGGTCTTGAAATTGCTCACAACCACACCGCCATAAAATCATATACACCGCGCAACCCCGGAAAGTAAGCGATGCCGTTGAATTGCAGGGAGTACAGGATTTTCAGCGTCGCGCCGCTCCCCAGCGCCGTAAACGCCAAGCCGCAGGCGACTCGCTGCCCCAGCGGCCACAACGGCAGATCCGCCCGATGTCTGTTACGGCCGAAGCCCCGGCTTTCGACCGACAAGGCCAGCGTCGCCGCCCGCCGCAACGCCCGCGCCAAAATGGGAAACAACACATGGAATGCCGTGCGAAGCCAGCGCAGCGGCGAAAGGGTCCGAATCGGCTCGAAGCCGCGCAGACGCTGGGCGGTCAACACAATCGCCGTCTCTTCGAAAATCACCGGTAAAAATCGCAGGCTGGTGATCAGCATAAAGGCGATCGCGTACGGCATCCGCCAGTGCAAAAAGCATTGCAGCAGTTGCCGCGAATCGGTGGTCCAACAAATCAACAGGCCGCAGGTCAGCATGATGCCGGAGCGTAGAGCTTGCACCGCGCCATGCTCGAGGCCTTCCCGGTACACGTACACACCGTCCGTAAGTTCACCGATCCAGGGCGTAGCCGGCGATATCAGACAGGCGATCATGGTCCGGGGTTCCTGATTGTAAAACAGCGCCTGGCTGACCATGGCGCCCCAGATGCCCACGAGCAAAAATACGATCAGCACCCGCCAACGTTCGACGGAGGAACTGGCCAGGACATGCAGCCCCAGCGACAGCACAAACAACAAAAATAACGGGCGCGGTCCCTCCAGGCCGATGGCGAACAACATGACCGCCAGCAGCAACAACAGTTTGGTCCGCACGTCGGCGCGATGGATCGGCGTGTCAGCCGGCGT
>CAZRQI010000379.1:0-1817 GCA_964602025.1 uncultured Veillonellaceae bacterium | reverse complement strand
GGGTCAACAATTCCACGGTTCCCCGCCGGGTCGTCGCCGATTTGCGCCGCAGCAGGCGAGGGAAGGATCTTTTCAAATTCACTCCGGAAAACACCCTGTCCGGCAGAAACAACTCGTCAAAGCGCTGCCCGAGCACTTCCTCCCGGGAACACCCCAGCAGTTCACAGCCGAACTGGTTCAAAAAGGTGATTTCGCCCTGCTCGTTCAGTTGCAAAAGAAGGAGGTTGCTTTCCTCCACCAGTTTGCGGTAACGGGCCTCGCTGGATCGCAGCAGATCTTGGGCAAACCGGCGTTCCGTTACATCATAAGCATAGATGGCCACACCGATGATTGTTTTATTGGCATCCCGAATCGGACAGTGAACCGCCTCCAGACACTTGCAGATGCCGCCGTCCAGACCAAAAAAATGCTCGGCCGTAAATACTTCGCCGGTTAATGCGCGACGGAGATTTTCCTCCACAACCCTGCGATCTGAATCACTGGGTATAAAGGAGAGATAGTTTTCTTCCCGAGTAATCTCCGTTCCATGTAACAGTTTTATGAAATCGGCCTGACGGCGATTGAAGGCTTTGTATTTTAGGTCACTGCCGACAAAGCAATAGAGCAGATCCAAATTTTCGACAATTTCATTGACCAAGATTTCATGGCTGCGGGCCATGGCCTGATGTTTCGCGATCTCCGCCAACTTGTGATCGTTAATGTCGAGCGTAACCCCGACCAGCGCAGTAACCTCGTCGCCATTCGCACAAGGATGCCCGCTCACTCGGATCCAGCGTTCCAGGCCATCGGCGCGGCGGATTCTTCCTTCGACATCAAACGCATTCCGCTCACGAATTGCTGCTGAAATAACCTGTCGGACGTGTTCCCGGTCTTCGGCGACAACATACTCCAAAACCCTGTCGTAACAGCTTTGCAAAGGGATTGTCGCCGCCTCGCCCAAAAAAATATCCGCGCATCGGGAAGAAAAATGCACGGACCGATCTTGCAGATTCAGTTCCCATTCGCCGGCATGGATGCTCTGCAGGGCGAAAACCAACCGCCGCTCACTGTCTCGCAAGGCTTCTTCCGTACGGCGGAGTTCCGTGATGTCGTTCAACGTGACAATCACTTCCTGCACAGCCTGGGTCTGCGGATCGATGACAGGCGATGCATTCACCAATAGCCAGCGGAGCGACTGTTCCGAACAGCGCCGCAAGCCGATCACGCGATTATGAACCGGCTGGCCGCTGGCTGCCGAGAGGAAATTCGGGAAAGTCGCCGGGTCAAGGACATTGCCGTCGACGTCAAAAGATTCCCAATAAGGATCGATACAGCAAGATCCGGCCATTTCTGCCCAAGAGAGGCCCAAAACCGCTTCCGCCTGGCGGTTCGCATAAATCATGATCCCCGCCGGATCAAACACGATGACGCCGGCGGAAATCGCCTCGTAGCGCCTTTTCATTACGGCGTCGCGAGTTAAGGGCATTGAAAGGGATTGGTTGTCCGACTCATTTTTTTCCTGATGGGTTGTTTTTTGCAAGATAGGGTTCATCCTTCCTTTACTATGCCCCGAAATCCCACGGCGGGCATGTGACCATGCCCGCCCTGGTATGCTTTGTCTATTTTGTATTCGCCGCCTGCAGTTCGCTGATGTTCCCGCTCCGAATGGCCGACAGATGCTCGCTCACCTTATGCGGCGGCCAGTCCCACCATCGGATATCCAGCAAGGCGGTAATCGTGGAATCATCGAACCGTTTTCGGATCAGTCGGGCCGGCGCGCCGGCGACAATGGCATAAGGCGGCACATCCCGGGTGACGACCGACCGGGCGCCGATCAC
>CAZRQI010000378.1:0-1818 GCA_964602025.1 uncultured Veillonellaceae bacterium | reverse complement strand
ACGGCGGCGCCCACTTCGGCCAACACCACCGCCGGGGTAGCGCCGGCAGCATAAAAATGGAGGAAAGAACGATGACAGGACCGGTGTTCATTACCCTCGGCGGCAAGGAGCGCCGCCTTCGCTACGATATCAACGCCGCCGCCGAGATGGAGGAGCTGATGGGCGGCAAATCCCTGCTCTATGTGCTGGGCAGCCCGATGGCGGCGGGGTTCTCCGCCATCCGCGTCTTGCTGTGGGGCGGCCTGAAACACGCGGACAAAGGGCTGACCCTGCAGCGGGTGGGTCTCTTGATGCAGGAATACATGGAAGCGGGCGGCAACCTCGGCGAACTGGCCGAGAGGATCGGCGAGGCGCTGAAAAACTCCAAGATCATCGGCGAGAGCGATGCCGGCGAAGAACCGGCGGACGAGACTGACGCGGGAAACGCGTAACCACCGTAGCCGAATGGATCGAGCGCGCCGCGCCGGTGGCCTACGGGCCTTTGGGGCTAAAACCCTGGGAATTCGGCCGGCTGACCTTCGGCGAGTTTCAGGCCCTGGCGGAGGGCTATCAATGGCGCAAAGAGCAGAAGCAGGTGCTTGCGGCGGGATTTGTGGCCTCCCTGATCAACACCTGCTCGACGCGCGATCTGAAAAGTGCGGTTACGGTGGACATGCTGTTGGGACGGCAGAGCGCCAAGCAACAAACAAAAACGAGCGATCAGGCGAAGGCGGACATGAAGGCGTTATTGGCGGAAGTGGGGTGAGCATATGGCCGGACACGCGTCCATGACAATTTTCATCGGCGGGGACAACTCAGATTTCCTGAAGAAATGGGAAAGCACCAAACGGGCGCTGCGAAAAGGGCTGGGAACAGAAGCGATGGCCCTGTCCCAGTCGATCGCGACCGGTTTTGCCGCCGCTGCCGCCGCGATGGGGGCGCTGGGCATCGCCAGCGTGAAGATGGCGGGCGAGATGCAGGCGAATAAACGAGCCTTTGCCACCCTGCTCGGCGACAGCCAGCAAGCCGAGAAATTCCTGGGCGATTTGGCCCGCTTCGCCGCCGAGACGCCGTTTGAACTGCCGGGCCTCGTTACGGCGTCGAAAAAACTTCTGGCGTATGGCTTTGCGGCCCGCGACATCATCCCCATCATGGCGGCGATCGGCGATGCGGCGGCGATGCTCGGCATGGGCCAGGAAGGCATCGACCGCATGACCCTGGCGATCGGCCAGATGCAGGCCAAGGGCAAGGTTTCCGGGGAGGAAATGCGCCAACTCGCCGAATCCGGCGTGCCGGCCTGGAAATTCCTCGCCGACGCCATCGGCAAAGATATCCCCACCGCGATGAAACTGGCCGAATCCGGAGCGATCGACAGCACCACCGGCATCAACGCCATCCTGATGGGCATGCAGAACCGCTTCAAGGGCGGCATGGCCGGGCTGTCGCAGGAAATCCCCGGCCTGTTTTCCACCATCAAGGACAATGTCGCCGCCGTCATGCGGGAAATGGGCGACAAGATCATCGAGGCGCTCGACATCAAGGCGAAGATGAAACAACTGGCCGACACCCTCGAGGAGTTCGCCGCCTATGTCAAGACGAACGGCATCAACGCGGCGCTGCGCGACCTGATCCCCAAGGAACTGTCGCTGGCGATCTTTGCCGTGGCCGGCGCGCTGGTCGGCGCGGCGATTCCGGCGATTGTCGCCTTCGGGATCTCGCTGTGGACGGCGCTGGCGCCACTGCTCCCCTTCATTGCCGCCGGCGTGGCGCTGGGCGCGGTGGCCTGGGCGATCTGGCAGGCGTGGGAGCCGCTTGGGGATCTGTTCGGCAACGTCTGGA
>CAZRQI010000377.1:0-1820 GCA_964602025.1 uncultured Veillonellaceae bacterium | reverse complement strand
GGAGCCGGCCTGGAACCACTGCACGTCGAGATTGGGGAAGGCTTTTTTCAGTTCCGGTTTGACGGCTTCAATGATATCCGGGAACATCGAGGTATAGATCATCAGTTTGCCGGACGGGCCGGCCGGTTTGGCAGGTTCCGCCGGTTTCTTGGTCTCGCCGCCGCAGCCGGCGTTCAGGGCCAGCGTCAGCAACAGGATGGCGAGCAGGGAATAGAGCGTCGATTTCTTCATGGGTTCTTCCTCCTTGATCAATTTTAAGACGGTTTCGGCAAAAGTAAAACCGGGATATCCGCCTGAAGCTATGCTCAAACAGACATCCCGGTTTTTCTCTCATTTCTCTGTACCGAAGATGCGCGGTTCCGATATGATGCTTATGCTGTTGCGGTTTCAAACCCGGCAATATTCCGAATAACCGGTCATTTTACAATATGGAGCTTATTCGGCGCGATCCCCAAAAAAACCTTCTCGCCGGCGTCGAAAGTTTCGTGGTTCGCCGGATCCGAATCGATGATCAACAGGGTCTGCCCGTGCGCGGACAACACGTAGTCCTGATACGAGCCCATGAACACCGAGGAGCCGATCTCGGCCGGGATTCCCGAATCGCGGGACAGGGACACCGCTTCGGGGCGGACGATGAGTTTGACGGCGTCGCCGGGTTGCAGCAAAAGGCCGGTCTTGACCCGGAACTTGGTCCCCAGCGTCTCGATTTCCGCTTCGCCGTCGCCGCAGGAGAGGACCGCACTGGGAATCATGTTGGCGGTGCCGATGAAGTCGGCGACGAACTGGCTGGCCGGGGTGGCGTAGATTTCCTTCGGCGTGCCGACCTGTTCGATGACGCCCTTGTTCATGACGATGATGCGGTCGGACATGCTCATGGCTTCGGCTTGGTCATGTGTGACGTAGATGCTGGTGATGCCGAACTGGCGCTGGATCTTGCGGATCTCCCGCCGCATGTGGATGCGGAGTTTGGCGTCGAGGTTCGACAGGGGTTCGTCGAACAACAGCACCGCCGGCTCCATGACCAGGGCCCGGGCCAGGGCGACCCGCTGTTGCTGGCCGCCGGAGAGTTGGTTGGGCGAACGGCTTTCCAGGTCGGACAGGCCGACAAGGGCGAGGATGTTCATTACTTTGGCCCGGATATCGTCCGATTTCATTTTTTTGATTTTCAGACCGTAGGCGACATTTTCGAACACGTTGAGATGGGGGAACAGCGCATAACTCTGAAACACCATGGCGGTGTCGCGACGATCCGGCGTCAGCGTGTTGACCCGCTCGCCGCCGATCAGCACGTCGCCGCTGGTCGGGTTTTCGAAGCCGGCGACCATGCGCAGGATTGTGGTTTTGCCGCAGCCGGACGGTCCGAGCAGGGTGACGAATTCGCCCGGTTCGATGGTGAGGGAAACGTTGTTGACGGCGGTGACTTTCCTGCCGCCGGCGCCCTCGAAGGTTTTGACGAGGTTTTTGACACTGACGTTTTTGGATGTTGACAAGCGACTGCCTCCTTACCCGCCCTGAACGTCCGAGATATCGACTCCCATTCGGTTGAGCAGGAACTTGAGAATACCGGTGACCGTCAGAACGATGGCGATCAGGACCGTGGAATAGGCGGCCGCCACGCCGAGCTTGCCGCCGTCGACCTGCGACATGATGCTGACCGTCAGCAGGTTGTAGCTGGCCGATACCAGGAAGATGACGGCGCTGACCGCGGTCATGCTGCGGACGAAGCTGTAGACGAGGCCGCTGAAGAACGCCGATTTGATCAGGGGGATGGTCACCGAGGTGAACACTTTGAACGAAGAAGCGCCCAGATCCTGCGCCGC
>CAZRQI010000376.1:0-1822 GCA_964602025.1 uncultured Veillonellaceae bacterium | reverse complement strand
AGGGTCGGACTCGTCCTCTCAGCCTTGCGGCCCCCCTAGCTCACTGTCGTATTCATTTGTTTCTATTGTATGCCCGAACTGTGATTTTGTAAAGAACAAGCTTGGGATCTTGCGACAACAAATCGAATTAGATATTTTTATAAATATATTGATTTTTAATAGATGTTATATTATTATATCTATGTAAACAAAACAAGGAGGCGATACTATGCGTTCCGACGCCGCGATAAATCAAGCAACCATTGCCGAGCTCAAACAGGGTTACGGTTTTTCCGGATCCACCAAAAAATTCACCTGTCTCTGTTGCGGATTTCACACGGAACCGGGCCGAATCTACCCGATGGGCGACAACCTGTATGACGCCGAAGGCGCGATGCGAACCCACATTCAACAAAATCACCAGTCCGCGCTAACCATTTTATTGGAACTCGACAAACGCTGGACCGGGCTGACAGAATTGCAAACTCGCCTGATCCGTCTGTTCGCCTCCGGAATCAGCGACCAGGAAATCGCCGCCGCAGTCGATGCCGGCAGCGTTTCCACCATCCGCAACCATCGTTTTTTGCTGCGGGAACGGCAAAAGCAAGCCAAAGTTTTCTTGGCCATCGCCGAACTCATGGAAGAGCAGGCATCCCAACCCGTACTTTCTCCCAAATCGCCTCCCGGCAATGCCGCCGATGACGAAACGCAAAAAATCCTGTCCCGGTATTTCCCCCAGGGCGTTTCCGGCCCGCTGGCGACGTTTCCGACCCGGGAAAAGCGCCGGCTGATCCTGCTGAAGAAAATTGCGAACCGTTTCACGCCGGAGCGACGCTATTCCGAACAAGAAGTCAACGCCATTCTGGGCGCGGTATATGAGGATCATGTTCTGCTGCGGCGCTTGCTGATCGATTACGGCTTGCTGGCCCGGCGGCCCGATGGCAGCGAATATTGGCGGGTGGCTGGCACGCCGGCGACAGAAGCCGCAATGGGCCCGACCGGGCCCGCAAACGACGAGGAGGAATCCGAGATGGACGAGCGAAGAAAAGAACTCATTCGTCAATACAAGGAAACGCCCCGCCCCATGGGAGTGTTTCAGATCAAAAACAACCGCAACGGCAAGTTGCTTCTGTTGAAAGCATTGAATATTCCCGGAATCATCACCCGGCACCAGCTGGAACTCCGGCGCGGAATGCACCGGAATCGCGAACTGCAGGCCGAATGGAACCAATACGGAGAAGAGGCCTTTTCCTTCGAACCCCTGGCCACCATCAAGCCGGAAGAGTTTCCGCCCGAGCAATGGTCCGCCGCCGTCGCCGACCTGTTGCAGACCTGGCTGGAAAAATTGCAGCCCTATGGCGAAGCCGGCTATAACAAAAATAGTTAACCAAAAAAGGCGCCGACGAAATTAGTCGGTTCCTTTTTTATTTGCGCGTCCACTCCATCTGAACAGGCGCATCCGGTTCTTGCAATTCGTTGTTTTTATAAGTATAATCAATTTAAAACTTAGTAAAGAGGCGATAGCAGTGTTAAATTCGATTGATTCAAAAATAATTGCCTGTTTGATGGCCCAGGCCCGAACCACCTGGGTGGAACTTGGCGCCTTGCTGGGCCTGTCGGCTCCGGCCGCCGCCGACCGGGTCCGCCGACTGGAGGAAAAAGGCGTTATCAGGGGTTATTACGCCGCCGTCGATCCCGACTCGATCGGCATCGGCATGGCGGCGTTGATTTCAGTTTCCTTGTCGACCGCTGCTGCCCGCAACGATTTTTCGGCCTGCGTGCAAACGTTGCCGGAAGTATTGGAATGCCACCATGTCGCCGGCGAAGAGGATTATATCCTGAA
>CAZRQI010000375.1:0-1823 GCA_964602025.1 uncultured Veillonellaceae bacterium | reverse complement strand
ACCGGGGCGGGCGCAGCGTGACCTTGCGGCCGGAGAACACCGCCGCTGTGGTGCGCTCTTATCTTGAACAGAAACTGTATGCCGATTCCCAGGCGGCCAAACTATTTTACATTGGGCCCATGTTTCGGTATGACCGGCCGCAGGCAGGCCGCCTCCGCCAGTTTCACCAGTTTGGCATTGAAGCCATCGGCCCGGTGGGACCGTCGGTGGATGCCGAGATTATTATGCTGGCGGTTCGATTTTTTGAAAGTCTGGGCCTGACCAATCTCAACCTGTTGATCAATTCGGTCGGCTGCCCTAAATGCCGGCCTCAATACCGGCTCCTGTTGCAGGAGTTTTTGCGTGATAAGCGGGCGGACCTCTGTGAGAACTGCCAATCGCGTTTTGACCGGAATCCGATGCGGATTCTGGACTGCAAGGAAGAGAAGTGCAACCGACTGTCGGCTGGAGCACCGCAGATGGTAGATTGCCTGTGCGATGAATGCGCGGCCCATTTCGCCGGATTGCAACAATATCTGAATGCGGCGGGAATTTCGTATTCACTGAATCCGCGACTGGTTCGGGGGCTGGACTATTATACGAAAACCGCTTTCGAAATCCAGTACCCTTCCCTGGGCGCCCAAAGCGCCATTTGCGGCGGCGGTCGCTATGACGGCCTGATCGAGGAGTGCGGCGGTCCGGCGACTCCGGGAATCGGCTTCGCGATCGGTCTGGAACGGGTGCTGCTTGCAATGGAAAAGCAGGAACTGCTTGGCTCTGCGGAGGACACGCTGCCGGTATGGGTCATTCCCATCGGGGCGGAAGCGATGTTGCCGGCGTTTTCGTTGCTGAACCGGCTGCGGGATGAGGGAATCGCTTCGGACATGGACCATGGCGGGAAGAGCCTGAAATCGCAAATGAAACAGGCGAACCGGCTCGGCGCCCGAACCGTGCTCATGATTGGCGAAGAGGAAGCCCGTACCCATCAGGTTACCCTGAAAAATATGGAAACCGGTGAACAAGCCCGAATGTCGGCGACAGACGCAATCAATCAATTGAAACAGGAGATGAACGGCTGAAATGGATACATTGGCGGGAATGAAAAGGACTCATGCGTGCGGGGAACTCCGCGCCGAGCATGCCGGGACGGAAGTTGTGCTGTGCGGCTGGGTTTCGCGGCAACGGGATCATGGCGGACTGATTTTTGTAGACCTGCGGGACCGCTCCGGCATCGTGCAATTGGTTTTTTCGCCGGAGATCGATGCGACGGCGTTGACGAAAGCGGACGGAGTCCGGACCGAATACGTCATCAGCGTTCGCGGCAAAGTTCGGCTGCGTTCCGAGGATACGGTGAATCCCTTGATGGAAACTGGAGCCGTGGAGATTTGCGGGCAAGAAATCCGTATTCTGAATCCGGCCAAAACCCCGCCGTTTTATATTCAGGATAACGTCGACGTGGATGAGATCGTCCGGCTCAAGTACCGTTATCTGGATCTCCGGCGGCCGGAGATGCAGCGTAACTTGATGCTGCGGCATCGGGTGGCGAAAGCGATGCGTGATTTCTTTGACCGGCGGGATTTCGTCGAAGTGGAAACGCCGATGTTGACGAAAAGCACGCCGGAAGGCGCGCGGGACTATCTTGTCCCCAGCCGGGTCAACCCCGGCAAGTTTTATGCATTGCCGCAATCCCCGCAGATTTTCAAGCAAATTCTCATGGTGGCCGGGATTGAACGCTATTTTCAGATCGTCCGCTGCTTCCGGGACGAAGATTTGCGGGCGGATCGTCAGCCGGAGTTCACGCAGCTCGACGTTGAGATGTCGTTTGTCGAACGGGAGGATATCCT
>CAZRQI010000374.1:0-1827 GCA_964602025.1 uncultured Veillonellaceae bacterium | reverse complement strand
GAAACGGCATATCCTTGACTTTTAATGCGCCCTGGACCTGGTAGCGATGATGCAGTTGCTCGCAGATCAAATCCATCATGGCATCCAATTGTTGATAGAATTTCATCAAGTTGCGCTCGGATTTAATGGCGATTCTGGGCAAATTCAGAGTGGTAAAGCTCAGATTGCCCCGTCCATCGGACACAGCCGGTCCGTTGACATTCGCCATGACCCGGGTTCGGCACCCCATATAGGAAACATCTATTCCGTAAGGTTTGTTAAAGGATGCATCCATAAAGCTGAAAGTCGGATTCAGGCGTTTGGATGCCACCCGGATCGCCAGTTGGAACAGATCGTAATTGGGATCCTCCGGATTAAAGTTAACACCTTTTTTCAGACGGAAGATCACATTCGGGAAGATGGGATTCTCCCCCTTGCCCAATCCTTTTTCATAGGCCAGCAAAAGGTTACGGGTGACCGCCCGCCCTTCCGGAGTCGTTTCGGTTCCGACATTCAGACTGGAAAATGGCACCTGGGCTCCAGCACGGGAATTATGGACAAATATGCCCTGCGCCGTCAGGAAATTTTCATTTTCCGCCACGGAAATGTCATAGACAACCCGTTCCATTTCTTGCTCCGCCAAGGATTCAACGGCAATAGGATACATTTGGGCGGCACGCTGCAATACTCGCAAGACATCGCATACGGCTTCATTCTGCCGCAAAATCCGTTGCGCCAAAAGCGGTCCCATTCCGGGGTCGCTTGACAAATCAGTTTCGACGGTGACGCCGGGAATCAGCAGCCGGTCAAACAATTCCTGATAATCTAGCGGGGTGTCAAAACCGGACAAGACTACGTTCTCCGGTCGCATTCCAGCGAGTTCTTCAAGACGGGATTGTTCGAATTCCGTTAGCACCCGTTTTGAAAGGTCCAATGACCATTGCATTACCTGGTCCGGTCCGATGGTTCCCTCATGCGCGTCGATGAAGGAAGGGCCGCAAACCGACGCCAATAATGGCCGCAAATATTCATAATCGAACGGCGTCGCCGTTGAGCGCACTTGATAAACATCCTGGCGGGAAGCCGCCGAAGTGGCAATTCTATAATAATTGCCGACCGCAGCCAGGCTAGCATTTTCCAAACTTGCCTGCGATACGGATGAGAGAATTCCCAAACGGGTCAGCAAAAGCCAAATGCCATCCCGTAGTTCCCGGGAATAAGTAGCCCCCACCTGTTGTTCCTGATCGAACTTTTCCGATTGAACGCTAAAGAATCCCTCAAGAAAGGATCGGATGACCGACGAATTTGCGAAGAAAATCTCCGTAGGTACCCGTTTGGTCGAAATGCCGGTTCCGCAGGCATCACGCACGAAAGACGCAAATCGGCTCCCTACGCGGCAAACGAGATCGCCGGTTTTGCGTTCCCGATCCAATCGTAGCTCAGCAGTAAAGCGCGGATTAAGTTTCCGCAGAACTCCGGTAACAGCGGCTTCCAACTGTTTGTCGCAGTGTTTGCCGGTCAGTTCCGTTTCCGCCGACGATCCACCCGCAACGTAATAGCCAAAAAAGCGGGCCAGGTTTTCATTCAATTCCACAGTATCCAGCGGGTAGCGCCGGGAAGAAGGATAGGAACGAAGATCATAAACATGGCGCTGTGACTTCGGTTCCCATTTTGCAGGAACCAGTCCGACCCGCAAGGTTTCCGGACAAGCGGTGGATACCCTGCCGGATTGGTCCAACGTCATAATGGAATGATTGTCAGTAACCGCGACGGTTTGTCCGCTCTTGAGTTGGACGCGCAAAATCCGGTTAAAATTGTAGTGTTTCATGGAATCGGTAATTTCTTTCA
>CAZRQI010000373.1:0-1838 GCA_964602025.1 uncultured Veillonellaceae bacterium | reverse complement strand
TAGAATGAATGAAAAAGTGGCTTCCGTTCCATGAAGGATCGCTGGGTGGGAGGATGACATGGAAAATACTTCGACGGAATTCGTTGAAATGATCATGGCGGCGCAGCCGTGGATAAAGAGTCTGATCGAGTCCATCTATGATGGAGTGCTGATTGTGGATACGGCGGGTCAGGTCCGCTATGTGAATCAAAGTTACCTGAAAATCACCGGCCTGAACGAATCGGACATTGTCGGCCACCCGCTCGCCAAGGTCCGTCCCGGCAGCGTGCTGTCCCAGGTGACCAAGTCCGGGGAAGCGCGAATGGGAGTATACCGCCGGGAGGGCAATTCCGAGTATGTGGTGGATATGGCGCCAATCCGGCATCGGGGACAAATAGTCGGCGGAATTTCGACGGTCAAGGAAATCGCCAGAATTCAGGCGCTTTCCAAGGAGCTGGAGAAGTATGTCAAGAAAAACCAGGAGTTGGCGTCAGTCGTAAGCCATATATATCATGCCCGATACACTTTTCAGGATATTGTGGGCGCCTCGCCGGAAATTCGCAAGGCGGTGGCGTTCGCCGAAAAAATCGCCCAATGCGATGAAGATGTGTTGATTTGCGGCGAAAGCGGCACCGGTAAGGAAATGTTCGCCCAGGCCATTCATAACGGGAGTTCCCGCGCCCATATGCCGTTTGTTCCCGTGAATTGCCCCACCCTGCATTCGACGCTGGTGGAGAGCGAACTGTTCGGCTATGAGAACGGCGCTTTTACCGGCGCGCGCAAGGGCGGCAAAGTCGGCCTGTTTTTTGTGGCCGACAACGGCACGATCATGCTGGATGAAATTGCCGAACTTCCCTACGAGATGCAGGCCAAACTTCTGCGGGTGCTGCAGGAGCGAAAAGTCCGACGCATCGGCGAAGCCGCCGAACAGCCCCTCAACATCCGTGTCATTGCCGTTACCAACAAGGATCTGCTGGCCTTGTCCAAGGAAGGAAAATTCCGCGAAGATTTATATTACCGGTTGAATGCCATGACGCTGGAGGTACCTTCACTGAAAGTTCGCAAAGGCGATTTGCACTTGTTGGCGGAGCACTTTCTCGGCGAATGGTGCAAACGGAACGGCAGATACCTTACCCTCCATGCTTCCGCCTGGGAGATGATCGACAGCTACGACTGGCCGGGAAATATCCGGGAATTGAAGCACGTGATCGAGTTTTCGGCCTATCTCAGCGAGGGCAGCGTCATTCATACGATCCGCCTGCCGCAGCACACCTCCCCGGCCCGGCCGACGCCGCCAGGGGATCCAAACTACGCCAATCCGGGAAGTCTGAAACGGATTGTGGAAAACACGGAACGCGCCGTGCTTCAATCCATGCTGAAAAAATACGGCGAGAGTCTGGAAGCCAAGAAGCTGATTGCGGGGCAGCTGGGGATTTCGTTGGCGACCTTATACAACAAAACCAAGTATTTGATCGAGAATGAAAAGACCAGTTAATTCTTATATTTTAGAAATTGAGAAGATAGAATTTTAATTAATTAGAATAATTCTGATAATTATTTCATAAACAGGGAGATGAGCGCTGAATTTCAGCGCTTTTTCTTATGGGTTTGTTTCAAACGGAGTTGGCACGGTATTTGCAATATAGATTGACGTGAGCTCACAGCGGGAATTTTCCAACGGGAAAAAGCACAGGGAGGATTATAGCGACGATGAATTTATTACAGACGGAAACCGGCGCATTGAAGGGTGTCCGGATTCTCGACCTGACGCGGGTATTGGCGGGACCGTTCTGCACCATGCTGCTGGCGGACATGGGCGCCGAGGTCATAAAAATTGAAGAGCCCGGCAAAGGCGACGA
>CAZRQI010000372.1:0-1845 GCA_964602025.1 uncultured Veillonellaceae bacterium | reverse complement strand
TGGAAATGTTGTGCAGGATGGGATAGGACTGTGTCCCCTGCGTCAACAGCCACTGCGGACCGGTACAGCTGGGGCTGCTGTAAAAAACCGCATCGTTGTCGCCGACAATCCACTTGTTTTGCGCCGCATTCCATTCGGCTGAAACCGCACCGGACAGGCTGACCACCAGAAGCACCACGAGAATCATGACCATCGAAAACCGTCTCACAAAAACCCTCCCATCTTCCTATGGTTGAATCACGCGCTTATTATATCATCGGTACGTGTCGGCAGGATAGATGTCTTTTTTTGCGTGCTTCAATTGCAGGGTGGAATACGGGAAGATTTATCGCCCTGTTTCCGGTAAAATATAGTTAGGTCGATGCGCTGCGGAACAATTCGAGAAACATGGGGAAGGGTATCGTATGAAAGAGTTCAGCCAAATCAGCGATGACGAAAAATGGCAAGCCATCGTGAATTGCGACAAGAAGTATGACGGCATTTTTTTCTATGGAGTAAAAACAACGGAAATCTTCTGCAAACCGTCCTGCAAATCAAAAAATCCGGCCCGTACCAATGCATTGTTCTTCGAGAACCTGGCGGATGCGCTGGCGAGCGGGTTTCGCCCCTGCAAAAGATGTTGTCCTGACCAAACAGGCTTCGAGCCGGAATTGGACCTGGTAGCCAAGGCGAAAATGATCATTAATGCCGATTATGACCACTCCATCAATATGACTTCCCTGTCCAAGCGACTCGGGATCAGCAGCAACCACCTGGTTCGACTGTTTAAACGGCATAACGGCCTTACCCCCAGCAAGTACATCACAAAAATCCGAGTGGACAAAGCGTTGACCTTACTTAACCGCGACGATCTAAGCATCGCCGATATCGTTTATACGACAGGATTTAAAAGCGTGTCCAATTTTTATAAATGCTTCAAAGCGCAAACGGGACATTCCCCGAATGAGCATCGAAAGAATCGAGGTGTGTGAGCGTGTCGGCATATTTTTATGAAACACCCATCGGTACCATCGGGATCGCTGAGAAAGACGGGAAAATAACCCGCCTGTATTTCCAGACCGACTACCGACCGCCCGAGACAACAATACGGGAAACACCCCTCCTGCAAGAAGCAGTGCGGCAACTCCGAGACTATCTGGCCGGCAAGTTGACGGGCTTTTCCCTGCCGCTGCAACCCGAAGGCACGGCATTCATGCAACAGGTCTGGAGCCGGCTTTGTGAAATACCCTATGGCGAAACAGCCAGCTATAAGAGTCTGGCGGAGAGCATCGGCAAACCGAATGCCGCAAGGGCTGTTGGGATGGCCAACCATCGCAACCCGATCCCGATATTCATTCCCTGTCACCGGGTAATCGGCGCCAGCGGTTCCCTGGTCGGCTATCGCGGCGGCGTGGACCTGAAATCACGATTGCTCAAGTTGGAGAAGGAATTCCGGGAAAAACGGCAATGAAGATGAGACAGAAAAAACACCGAAGCCAAAGCCCGGTGTCAAATATGGCAGACTACCGATTTCCCGCGTCAACTTCGCAACGCGTACACGTCCCTACGGTGTCCCACAGTCAAAACCAAAATAATGACCCGATCTTCTTGGATGTCGGCAATCAGACGATAATCGCCAACACGATACCGCCATTGCCCCCCATGATTGGCCGTCAGACCTTTGCCGTGAAGACGTGGATTATCGCATCCAATCAGATTTTTTTCAATCCAGCCGTAAATCAGAGCGCGTGTAGGTTTGTCCAATTTTTTAAGTTCTTTGACCGCTCGTACGGTGTATTCCACGGCAAAGCCCATCAGTCGAGTTCCAGCAGCTTCCGAACTTCATCATGAGAATAAGCGACTGGA
>CAZRQI010000371.1:0-1847 GCA_964602025.1 uncultured Veillonellaceae bacterium | reverse complement strand
GCGAAGGCGATGTCCGCGACTTCGACTTTGAAAACCGTCATCCACAAGCCGGAATTTGACGCTTTGGCCTCGCAGTCTGTCGCCGATTCTTTGGCGGTGTATTTCTTCAGGAGATGATTGGCGCTCAAGAAGATCAGGTAGGTGGCGCCGATGGCCTGAATCTGCCACATGTCGATCAACATCGAGATGATGAACAGGGACGCAGCGCGGAAGATGAAAGCTCCGCCCAGGCCGTAGAACAATGCTCTCTTACGTTCCGCCAGCGGCAGGTGCTTGACCATCACCGCGATGACACAGGCGTTGTCCGCCGCCAAGATTCCTTCCATTACGACAAGCACAAGCAAAATCCATGAGTATTCGAGCAGCAAGGAAAGATCCATGAAATAACCTCCAATTTTTTTCGAGTTGTATGGACCCTTGAAAAACAACAAGATCCTTGCCGGTTCAGGCAAGGATCTTCAATAAAAAGCGAGACCTTTACCTTGACGGCAAAGGTCTCGCTAACAACCGGTGCATTGCCAGTAAAGCCGGGGCGAAACCCGTGATGACGACTTTACTGAATAGCTACTCCCCTTTGGAACCCTATGAAATTACTGATAGTGATTAATATATATGAATTTCGAATGAATGTCAATCGTTTTCCGAATGGTAAAATGAAACGTTGGCTGCCCGTATCGACTGCCTTTCGAAAAAGCGGGCGATATTTTCAATTCCGGCAGGATTCCCCGGATACAAGGAGAAACAATACAGCGTGAGTAAGTGACCATTGCATCAGGTAGCATCCCAAATTCTATTTTCACGTGCTGTGCTCGGAGCAGGGGAACTAAGTTCCCGTATCCGGGCTGTTTTTTTGTTGATTGTCCGGTGTATTGGGTCCGATGACTCAGAATGGAATGAATGCGTGTTCGATAAATACGTATTCAAATCATACGTGTAAAATGGTATACTTTTTTAAGGAGGCCCGGCGATGAATTTCAGAGAACTGGAAAAGTTGATTCTCGCGGACGGCTGGCGGCGCAAAAATTGTGTAGGTTCGCATTATCAATATGTTCATCCGGTGAAGTCCGGCAAAGTGACGATCCCGAATCATGGTGGCGATTTTCCCAAAGCCGTGGTGCAGTCGGTATTGAAGCAGGCGGGTCTAAAATGAATGTTCGGAAAATGGAGGGATGTTTATGCTTTCGGCTTATCCGGCATGCTTTTATAAAGAAAAAACGGGCGGGTATTCGGTGCTTTTTCCGGATTTGAACCATCTGGCGACTTGCGGGGATACCTTGGAGGAAGCCTTCGCCATGGCTGTGGATTGCCTGGCCGGTTATTTGTATAACTCCCGGCAAATGGGGGAGCCTGTTCCGGTTCCGTCGGCGCTGGATCGGATTGATCCGGACGTCGAATATGACGAGTACGAGGAAGTTTTTATCAATCTTGTGACTGTGGATGTGGCGGAATACGCCAAGCAACATTTCGAAAAAGCCGTCAAGAAGACTCTGACGATTCCAAAGTGGCTGAATGACAAAGCGGAACGCGAACAGATCAATTTTTCCCAACTGTTGCAAGCCGCTTTGCGGCAAAAACTCGGACTGTAGCGGCGCCAGGGACTGAATTCGTAAATCTTTCCATTCCCGGCAGGATTCCCCGCATTGGTCCCGAATAATATTTTTTATGAGTGACGAGATCGTTCTGCTGTTCAATCTGGCTTTTTTTGCCGCCGGCGCGATGTGCCTGCTGCTGGGATTGGTCGTCGGCTCGTTTCTGAATGTCTGCATCTGGCGCTTGCCGCGCGAAGAATCGATTGTCCGGCCGGGTTCGCATTGCCCGGTCTGCAGCACTGCGCTCGGAGCGCGGGA
>CAZRQI010000370.1:0-1850 GCA_964602025.1 uncultured Veillonellaceae bacterium | reverse complement strand
ATCCCGCTCCCAAAATACGGCCGCGAGCTCCGGGGCATGCACGTCGGGATCGGACCGGCCGATCAACTCCTCCCGCGAGTGGCGCCAAAGATCGCAAAAGGCATCGTTGACCAGAACCCAGCGATGCTGACCGTCCTTGACGAACAAGGGGTCCCCGGCCGCATTGATGATTTCCGTCAAAAAATCCTGGCTCCTCTGCAACGACGCCAAGCCCCGCCACCGTTCCTCCACCGAAACGAGCAGGCGGGCAAACAGCATGGTGATGACCGGATAGGTCAGCAGCACCGGTCGGAGGATTTCCGTCACCGTCCGGCGCTGCGCGGGGTCCGCCAGAACCCAGAGGCAGGCCAGCGTCGCGACATGAACGGCAAGGCCGAAAATATACAGCGCCACCGGACGGTTCAGGAAAACAAACCGACGCCGATACCGGTGAACGGCCAGACCCAGCAGCGCGGGGGGCAAAATCACCGCCACTCCCACCAGCATCGCCGCCCCATTCCGCCAAATCTCCAGCGCGACCGTCAGGGCAACGGCGACGGCCGTCGCGGCGGGGCCGGCGATCAACCCGACGCCGCCGAGAAGAATCGTTCGGACATCCAAAAAAACTCCCGGGGCGTAGAGCAACGGAAACAGCATGGTGATCACCGCGACTCCGCCAAACAGGACGCCGGTCGCGCAATACGCCTTACCGGATCCCTGTCCCCAGCGCCGGATCAGCTGGGAATACAAAAAAACAAGGGCCAGCAGCAAAACAATATGGTTGATCATCCCGTACAAAAAGGCCCGGTCCATATCCTGGCGCCCCCTGTTGCATCCGCACTTGAGAAATATTATTCGCCATCTGTCCGGCATTCCCTTTATTTGTCCGGGCAGGTGAACAGCAGCCATTATCCAGCCACTATAAAAAGTCCCCGGCAATCCGAATAGAATTTGTCCGGCCGCGATAAAGGGAGAAGCCCCCCCGACAGGGAAGTGTGACAGAAACGCGCAGCCTTTGTCGCAAATTCGGATTGCGTGGTGAAACACTGTGCCCGATTCAGCCTGGCGGCAAAAACTCACCCAGCAGCTCGGACGGTCGGATTCGAACATGAATGCCCGGATCGTGGCGGTCGGGCTGATTTTGACTGTATTGGCCTGGTTTTCCGCCTTCCACCTGGTCCGCCAGGACTATGAAAGCGAAGTCGAACGAACGCGGCAGCTGCACTCAAATATCCTGAAGGGAATGGAAGCGCATACCCTGTCCCTGTTGCAGGATAGCAACGAGGTCCTGTTGTTGATGGATCAAACCTTCAAAAAACAAAAGTCGATTACGCCTGAGGTCCGGGCGATCCTGTCCTCGGCCAGCTTTTCCCGCTTCACCGACCAGGCCGCCCTGATCGACGTCAACGGCAACCATCTTTTCAGTTTCTCGCTGGGGGGCGCAGCGGTCAATGTCGCCGATCGCGCCTACTTTCAGGCCCACAGCCGCAACGATACCGGCAAATTGTTCATCGGCCCCCCGGTCATCGGAAGAGTGACCGGCCAGCCCGTCTTCCACGTCAGCCGCCGCATCAATAATCCGGATGGATCTTTCGGCGGGGTAGCGACCGTGGCGATCAGCGCGGATTATTTCGCCGATTTTTTCCGGCAGATTACGCTGGAACCGATCAATTATCTGCTGGTCGGCGTCGACGGATTGGTTCGGGCCGCCAGCGACAACTACCGGCATATGCTGGGCGCCGCCTTGGAAGATGAAACGTTCCGCCAGGCAGCGGCCGGCAAGGAAGAAGCCGGGATGTTCCGGA
The DNA here is from genome assembly GCA_964602025.1 of uncultured Veillonellaceae bacterium. Classification (GTDB taxonomy): domain Bacteria; phylum Bacillota; class Negativicutes; order UBA1444; family UBA1444; genus UBA1444. The sequence goes on along the minus strand of CAZRQI010000370.1, from coordinate 66 downwards.
TCACCACCCTTTCCCGGCAAGAACTTTGCTTCGCCTCCTTCCGCTTCGCCAGGGAATATGGGCTCT
>CAZRQI010000369.1:0-1852 GCA_964602025.1 uncultured Veillonellaceae bacterium | reverse complement strand
ATATAGGTAATCAGCATCAGCACAACGATCATGACGCCGATGAAGGGCAGCAGGGGTTTTGTGATTTGCCCCATTGAAATCTTCGATAACCCGCAACCGACGTACAAGACGGTTCCGACGGGCGGGGTGATCAGGCCGATGCAGAGGTTAACGCACATGACCACGCCAAAATAAACGGGGTCCAATCCGTAGCTTTCGGCCACCGGCAGCAGCATCGGCGCCAGAATCAGCAGCGCCGGTGTCAGGTCCATAACGCAACCGACGATCAGAAGCAGGATGTTGATCCAGAACATGGCCAATAACACGTTGCCGCCGGACAGCTCCGTCAAGGTTCTCATTAACATTTCCGGCACCTGGGCCGTAGTGATCATATAGCCAGCCGCTGTCGCCGCCCCGCAAACGAGCAGGACAACCGCGGTCCCCTTGCCGGCCAACACCAGAATGTCCGGCATCGCAGACATTTTAAGCTCTCGGTAAACAAACATGCCGATGAAGAATGCGTAGACAACCGCCACCACGGCGGCTTCCGTCGGCGTATAGATCCCGGTGACGATCCCGCCGAGGATGATGATCGGCAACATGAGAGCCCAGCCGGCTTCTTTGACGGCGGTCATCATTTCGGCGCGGGTCTGACGATGGCTGACAGCCTTGTACCCATGCTTTTTGGCATGATACCGCCAGACGATCATCAGGCCGACTCCAATCAGAATTCCGGGAATAATCCCGCCCAGGAACAGTTTTACGATCGACACGCCGGCCACCACGCCGAACAGGATCATCGGGATGCTCGGCGGAATGATGGGACCGATGGTGCCGGCCGCCGCAATGAGGGCCGTACTCTTCGGGACATCATAGCCTTCCTTTTTCATGATCGGCAGCAGAATCGAGCCGATGGCGGAAGTATCGGCCACGGCCGAGCCGGACACGCCGGCGAAGATCATGCTGGCTACAACCGAAACATAACCCAGACCACCGGTGACATGCCCTACCAGGGCGTTGGCGAAGTTGACGATTCGGCGCGACATGCCGCCGACGTTCATGATTTCGCCGGCCAGCATGAAGAACGGAATCGCCATCAGCGGAAAGTTGTCGATGCCCCGGTAAACGCTGGAGGCGATATTCGCCGAAGACAGCTCATTCGCAAATACCATTAGCATAATGGTGGTAAGAATCAGGCTGAAGGCGATCGGAATATTGAGGAAAATAAACCCGAACAGACTGGACAAAAATGCGCTTAACATGATGATTCCCCCTGACTGTGTTTCTTTCCTGCCAGTAAATAGTAGGTTTTCAGAACAGCCTGGACGATCATCAAGCCGCAAACGAAAGGAACGACAAAATAAACATAACCCTGGGGAATTTCCGCCGCCGGCGACAGCCAGTCGAAGTTGTCCCGCATCAGCAGATAACCGCCTTCCATCACGGCGTACAGGGCAAAGATGATCAGTATATTGGTGAAGATCCCGACAATTTTGCGGAGCGTCGGCGGAAATTTCGTCACCAGAATATCCAAGCCCAAGTGCTCATCATGGATATACGCCAGAAACGAGCCGATAAAAACCAGCCAGACCAACATAAACCGGGCCACTTCCTCCGACCACGCCAGCGAGGCGTGCAGGTAGTAACGGCTGACAACATTCGCGAAAACGATGATTACCATCAACACCAATAAAACTATGGTCAAATAGCGCATAACCCGTTCAATCGCCGAGTATACCGCGTCAATGATCTTTTTCATCAGCTCACCTGCCTTCAGCAGTTTTATTTCTTGCGGGCTTCTACTTTGGCCAGCTTTTCGTAGTACATGGCGATGCCGGAGTGGTCGTTCTGACCTTTGCCGTCAACTTTCAAC
>CAZRQI010000368.1:0-1852 GCA_964602025.1 uncultured Veillonellaceae bacterium | reverse complement strand
CTCGGTTGTTATTCGAGAAAAAATGTCACACTTCCTGCCGCCGAGTTTCTTGAGGACATAAATGTTCATTCACCCGAAATCGATTCACCTCGGCAGCGCCGTGAACCAGAACGGCGCATGAACTGAAATAAATTCCCGGCAGATCCGCAAAGAACAGCATTGCATTTATTTTCACGTTAGGTGTAATATATATTCAAACACCTACGATTGGGAGAGTGATTTTATGCCAAATGTTTCTGAATCGCTCAGTGCGGACTTCCTGCAAGCAGCAAAGAACTCGATCCTGTTTACGACTCAGCGTCCCGAAATCGTCATGGACCGCGGCCAAGGGATGTACCTTTGGGACACGGCGGGAAAACAGTATCTCGATTTTGTCGGTGGCTGGGCGGTCACTTCCCTCGGGCACAGCCCCGCCGTCATCGCCGAGGCGCTGGAAAGACAGAGCCGCCTGTTGGTCAATGCCAGCCCCGCCTTCTATAATACGTCCATGCTGAAATTCGCCAAACTGCTCACCGATATTTCCTGTTTTGACCGCGTCTTCTTCGCCAGCAGCGGCGCCGAGGCGAACGAAAGCGCCATCAAGCTCGCCCGGAAATATGGCGCCCTGTATCGGGGCGGCGCTTTCGAAATCATCACCATGGTTAACAGTTTCCACGGCCGCACTCTGGCCACCATGTCCGCCACCGGCAAGGAAAAATGGAAATCGCTGTTTGAACCAAAAGTGCCGGGGTTCCGCCATGTGCCGCTCAACGACGCCGTCGCCCTGCAGCAGGCGGTTTCCGACAAGACCTGCGCCATCATGCTGGAACCCGTTCAGGGAGAGGGCGGCGTGCATGCGGCGTCGGCCGAGTATATGAATTTGTTGCGCCAGATCTGTACCGAAAACAACATCCTGCTCATCGTCGACGAGGTCCAGACGGGCCTCGGCCGGACCGGCAAGATGTTCGCTTATGAGCATTACGGAATCGAACCGGATGTAATGACACTGGCCAAAGGAATCGGCGGCGGCTTCCCCCTCTCGGCCATGCTTGCCAAAGAAAAATTCAACGTGTTTGCTGCCGGCGACCAGGGCGGAACCTATTCGGCCCAACCTTTGGGCATGGAAGTCGGCTATGCCGTCGTCAAGGAAATCATCGACAAAAAATTGGCGGATAATGCCGCCCGGCAAGGCGCCTATCTGATGGAAAAACTGCAGGGAATCGCCGAACAGTTCGGCTTGTCCGGCATTCGCGGTCAAGGCTTGCTGATCGCCTTCGAACTACCGACCGCCATTGGCGGCGAAGTCGCCGCCGCGTGTCTGCAGAGCGGCTTGCTGGTGAACTCGCCCCAACCAGCCACGATTCGCCTGATTCCGCCCCTGATCGTCACCGCCGCCGACATCGACGCCATGATCGCCATCCTGACCGACGTGCTGGCCCGGGTCAAAAAGTAGCCAAGGCGCTTCTTCTCCCTATCCATAACAAAAAGCAACGTTCCGCCTATCGGACGTTGCTTTTTGTTTTCTCAATATCGGTGCGCTCCAGGTACAGCGACTCCTGTTAGCCGAGTTTCCGCTTCAAATCATCCAGGTCTCTTCGCAGTCCCGCCAGCTCCGCTGCGTAATTGCTCTCGCTACGCCTCATGCAACAGCCGAAAAATCCGAAGCTGCGCCGGCGGCTGCAAAAATACAGCATCATCGCGAAGAACAGCAGGGGAAAAACCAGCATGATCCAGGGAAAGCCGGCGCTTGCGCCAAAACAAGGAAACCAGTTCATTTTTTCACCTCCGTTCTCTGTATATATAGACGAGTTTGGCAACCAAAAAGATACACCGTCCGGAAAAAATAAAAACGTTGCGGCAAGTTTCGCTGCAA
>CAZRQI010000367.1:0-1853 GCA_964602025.1 uncultured Veillonellaceae bacterium | reverse complement strand
GCGGAATTCGCATTTTATGTCTACGACTTTTGGCGCAGTTTCGATCGTTTCCTGATCTGCGATTCCAGTGACGACGCTTTGAATAACCGCCCCTACCGCACCTTCCAGACGAGCGCCGAGCAGCTGATGCACGTGATCCGGCACACATTCCGGGATGTTGACGCCAACATCAGCGGCCTGCACCCCAACATTTACCGTCAAGTCAGCGCCGGCGCCGGCTTTTCCGCCATCATCGACAAAAAATCGTTCGCCTATCCGTCCGGATGCGAAATATTGAACGAAATCCCCCTCATTCGGGATGTGATGATGTATCCGCCGGTTGTCATCAATCCCCCAATGAACAAACGCACCGGCAGTTTTGAGCGGATATCCCGGAACCCGCTCGAAAACATGCCGCTTGATCCGGGAGAGTGGCTCTGCTACCCGGCCCGGGTCGGCAAGATGCTGATCAACATTTACTTTCACGAAATGTTTTATGAGCTGGGCTTCACACTGGCCAACCTGTTTGAGTTGGCGGACGACCAAGCCCTGGACCGGCAACGGCCCGACGCGGTATTCCTGTATGGCGCGCCGGGACAGTCCCTGGACGGCTATGGCGTTTTCCCCACGGTGTTTTACGACGATGAAGCCAACGGAATGCTGATCGGCGCTATTCCGGGACGCCCGGAATTCGGCTATTTCGGCTATCTGAAAAAAATGGCCCTGACCCTGCACAACATCTGCGTGATGAAGGAGAACCGCCTGCCGTTTCATGGCGCGCTGTTCCAGATCACGTTGAAGGGCGGCAAGCGGTCAACGATCCTGGTCATGGGCGATACCGGCGCCGGCAAGTCGGAAACCCTGGAGGCGTTCCGCATTTTGGGCGCCGAAGAGATTCAGGATGTTATTGTCATCGCCGACGACATGGGCTCGCTGGACATTGACGAGCAGGGCCGCGTACTCGGCTACGGCACGGAAGTCGGCGCCTTCGTCCGCCTCGATGATTTGCCGCCCGGTTACGCCTTTGGGCAAATCGACCGCACGATCATGCTGAACGCCGGGCAGGTCAACGCCCGCATCGTTGTTCCCGTTACCACCTTCCGCCATGTAGTGCGGGGCTATCCCATCGACATCGTTCTCTATTGCAACAACTTCGATCACGTCGGCGACACCACGCCGGTTTTGCAGCAATTCGAGTCCACCGCCCAGGCCCTCCCGATTTTCCGCGCCGGCGCTTCCATGAGCAAGGGCACGACCTCCTCCACCGGCCTGACCCACTGCTACTTCGCCAACGTGTTTGGGCCCATGCAATACCAGCCCCTGCACGACAAACTGGCCGAGCGATACTTCCAGGCCTTTGCGGCTGCCGGAATTTTCGTCGGCCAGATGCGAACCCGTCTGAGCATTTCCGGTTGGGAACAACGGGGACCGGAAGAAGCAGCGGCGGCGCTGCTCGAAGTCATCCGCAACCGTTCCTGAACACCGTTACGACTTGGTGACGATCACGATGCCGGATTCGGTGACGGTATACCCCCGGGCCCGGTCCGCTTCGTGATCATAGCCAATTTCCGTTCCTTCGGGAATCCGCAGATCTTCATCGATAATCGCCCGCCGGATCTTCACATGGCGGCCGATCTCGACATTATTGAATAAAATCGAATCCTCCACCAGGCTAAAACTGTTGATTTTGCAGCGGGGTCCGATGATCGAACGACGGACGGTGCTGCCACTGGTGATACAGCCGCCGCAAACATACGAGCTGATATTTTCGCCGCGGCGTCCTTCCTCGTCAAAAACGGTCTTGGCCGGCGGCAGATTGCCCTGATTCGTCAGGATCGGCCACCGATAGTTGTACAAATTCAGTTGCGGCGCCA
>CAZRQI010000366.1:0-1874 GCA_964602025.1 uncultured Veillonellaceae bacterium | reverse complement strand
TGAATGTTTGCACCCGTTGCCTGCGCTCCGGGAAAGTCGTTCGTCCCTAGTTTTTCGAGTTTTCTTTATTTCGAATTGAAAAAGATTGTGCTGAAAGTTAATTTCGGCACAATCTTTTTTGTTGCCATCCTATCGGTATGCGCATTGCTACTGGTCGGCTTTCTTTTTGCCGGCTTGTATTTCTTTGAGTTCCGCTGCCTCAAAGCGATACACCTCGTTGCAGAAATTGCAGCGAACCTCCGCCTGCCCGTCCTCCAACATGGCGGCGAGTTCCGCATCCCCCAGACTTTTGAGCATCGTGGCAACGCGTTGCCGGCTGCATGTACAGGAAAAAGAAACGGGTTCCGGCTCATATACTGTGTCATCGGCCACTCCCGCCAGCAGCAACCGGATGATTCCGGCTGCAGTCACCCCTTCAGAGGCCAACTGGGACGGTGAGGAAACCAAAATCAGATTTTTTTCGATGGCGCTCAATACCTCTTCCGTGGCATCAGGCATCGCTTGAACCAAAAATCCGGCGGCTCCGGCGACATGGCCGTCTGGATCGACCAACACGCCCAGCCCGACAGTGGAGGGAATCTGTTCCGACTCCAAAAGATACCGGGTGATATCTTCGGCGATTTCACCGGATACGAGTTCCACAGTTCCGGTAAAAACTTCGCGTTTTGGATTAAATCGGGTAACATACAACATTCCTCGCCCGATCCCCTCGCCAACCGGAAGTTTTCCATTTACGGCCGGCAAATCGACGCCCAGATTATGAACATAGCCGCGCACAAAATGCCGTGAAGGGGTGTCGCCGACCACATCGCCCAGCGGTCCATCGCCGGATAGCCGGACCGTAATGCATTCATCGCCCTTGAGGTTTTCCGAGAGCAGTAAGGCCGCCGTCATCGCTCGTCCTATTGCCGCAGTCGCAAGTGGGCTGCAATGATGGCGTTTTCTGGCCTCTTCCGTCAACTCTGTGGTAATGGCGGCTACCAGGCGAACTCCCGGCGCAATCGCCGTCACGATATGGTCAGACATTGCCGGGTTCCCAACTTTTGAGAAGGTTGGCCATCTCGATTGCGGTCATGGCCGCATCGAATCCTTTATTGCCGGCCTTGGTTCCGGCCCGTTCTATCGCCTGCTCGATGGTGTCGGTAGTTAATACGCCAAATACGGTAGGTACGCCGGTTTGCAGGCCAACATGCGCTACCCCTTTCGTCACTTCGTTCGAGACGTAATCAAAATGCGGAGTGCTGCCACGAATCACCGCGCCCAGACAAATGACCGCGTCAAACTTGCCGCTGTTGGCCATTTTCTGCGCCGCCAGCGGAATTTCAAACGCGCCCGGCACCCAGGCCATCGTCATATTGTCCTCCAACGCTCCATGTCGGGTCAAGGCATCGATTGCTCCGCTAACCAGTTTATTGGTGATGAATTCATTGAACCTGGCCGCAACAATCCCGATTCGCAACCCTTCCGCCGTCAGTTTTCCTTCCAATACTTTCATTTCGACTCACCCTCCACTTTCAGTAAATGTCCCATTTTGGCCTTTTTGACTGCCAGATATTTTTTATTGAAGGCATTTGCCGTGATTTCCACTGGAACCCGCTCGGTGATTGTCAGACCATAGCCTTCCAAACCGGCGCGTTTTTCCGGATTGTTGGTCAACAGGCGAATGGTGGTAAGTCCAAGATCCGATAAAATCTGGGCGCCAATCCCATATTCCCGCATATCCGGCGCAAATCCCAGCAAGACATTCGCTTCCACGGTGTCCTTACCTTGATCCTGCAACGCATAGGCCCTGATCTTATTCGCCAACCCAATCCCCCGTCCCTCCTGCCGCATATAGAGGAGTACGCCGGAGCCTTCCTGCTCGATCCGCTTCA
>CAZRQI010000365.1:0-1879 GCA_964602025.1 uncultured Veillonellaceae bacterium | reverse complement strand
AGACCGCTTCGACGCTCCGCTTAACCTCCGCTTATCTCATGCCCCGGCCTGTCCACAACACACAAAGTCAATCTAAATCCGCACCAATAAAAATCCCGGGGAGCAGAGTGAGGACTGCACACCGGGATGATTCGCGTCATATTAAACTCACAAAATTCCTATAAGGATTTCTTTTCGGGTGCGGCTTTCAGATGGTCGAGGCCGGTCAGGTCGCCGGTGGCGGCGGCTGCCTGGCGATTTTCGGCGACAATGGCGTCATAGATCTCGCCGCGGTAGACTTTCACTTCGCGGGGCGCGTCGATGCCGATCCGGATGTTGTCCCCCTTCACGTCGACCACGGTCACCACGATGTTATCGCCGATGACGAGGCGCTCGCCGGGTTTGCGGGTGAGTACCAGCATGGCTATTTCCCTCCCGCAGTAGCCGGGAACAGCGGGTATTTTGTCGGAAAGACGGTTTTTTCGATCACCCACTGCGCCGCCTTGCGGTCCCGAAGATTGACCAGCACCGGCCCGGCCAGATTGACCGTCATGTTTTCAATCTTGTCCTTGACGGTGGCGATATTGAATACTGTCGGCGGATTGTCCGCCGCCACACCGATTTCGGCCATCAGAGCGTCATCCATATCGAATTCGTAGTCGTTAAAAAAAGCGAACGGATTGATCATCAGGAAGGTCAGATCCGGGTCCGCCAGCGACTGCAGAAAATAAAACGGACTGTCCGGTTTGTACTCCATTAAGGCATACCGTTTTTCCTCCGGAAACCCGAGTAACCCCTGCGGAAAGTCCAGAATCTGCTCGTCCGAAACCTCCAGCTCGCCGAACCGCGTCGATTGCACGATCATGCTGTATTTCCTCCCTCGTCGATATTACATTACATATTCTCGAGCCAGTAGTCAAACTCCTGTTATCTGAAAACAAGAAAAATCAGGCGATCAAATGAACCGCGCTTTGGGCCTCGGCGACTTGAATGTCGATGTCGGCGTACTGCGCCACCCGGATATCGACTTCGCCACGCGTGTACGTTCCCGTCACGTCGGCCGGTTGCACCTGATAATCCAGTTGCGGCGCCGACCAGTTCATCGCCAGCGGCTGCACATCAAACCGGACTTCCGGCCTCGGGACAAATCCCCAGCCGAGGGAAACCGGTTGCGTCTGCGCCGTGTTGCGGTCAGTCACCATCTGAACGACCGTATTGCCCGGGCTGCTGATCCTCGCCAGCCGGTTGCCGGTCTGAACGTATTGTGACACGGCAGTCTGCGCCCCCTGCTGGCCCTGCTGCGCCATTTGGTCGGAAAAGCCGGCAACCCCGTAAATTCCCCGTGCCGCCCGGCAGGCCGAGTTGTCGACGGTCAGACGAACTTCAGACTGCTGGATTTCCATTTGGGCGTTTTCCCTGGAAATCCGAAGCTGCGCCCGTTGATTCCGCAAGTCAAGCGACGCCGGTCGGGTTTGCGTCGACAAACGGGTCGGTTGGGTGGAGATCTGCACCTTCATCATGGTTTTATCCTCACGACCTCATCAGCGGAGGAAATCGACGAGAGATTGCGGCATAATTTTCGAACCGACCGCCAGCGCCGCGTTGTAGACATTTTCGCTGTTCTTGAAGGCAATGATGGCTTTCGGGATGTCGAGGTCTTCGTTCGCCGACAGGTTCTCCGTGATGGTCGCGTTATTGGCGAGCAGCATGTTGGAAATCATTTCATAGGATGCGCTGCGGGCGCCGATGCCGGTCTGGGCATTGATAATATAATCGTGCCCCTCGGCAACGGAGGCCAGCCCCGTCGAGCCGAGCCAAGTCGTATCGGGAGCAGCAGCGGAGTACGGAACGCGGAAGGAATAGGTATCGCCTGCCGCGTTGTCGGTATCCGCAGCAATTT
>CAZRQI010000364.1:1245-1889 GCA_964602025.1 uncultured Veillonellaceae bacterium | reverse complement strand
CAACGTACATGCCGCTGTGCAATCCCGATGTCAGGAGGAAATGCCCCTCCAGGATCGCGCCGTGCTTCACCAACAACTCCCTGACTTCCGCTTCCTTCATGCTCATTTTCCCTCCATTTCTTCCAATATTGCCAGCGCCGCCGCCCGGGGATCCGCCGCCGCCAGAATCGGTCGGCCTACGACCAGGAAATCTGCGCCATCCTGCAACGCCTGCGCGGGCGTCGCCACCCGGCTCTGATCGCCTTTGTCGCCGCCCGCCGGCCGGACGCCGGGGGTTACGATCAAAAAGTCCTTGCCGCAGGCCGCCCGGATCGCCGCCGCTTCCTGCGGCGACGCCACCACGCCGTCCACGCCCGCCTCCCGGCAAAGTGTCGCCAGCCGGATCACGGAATCGCGCACCGCGCTGGTATAACCGATCGTCGCCCATTCGGTCTCGCTGATGCTGGTCAGCACCGTGATGCCGAGCAATTTCGGCCGGGGCACGTTCCATTTCGCCGCGCCTTCCTGCGCCCCCTCCACCGCCGCCTTCAGCATCGACGGGCCGCCGCCGGCATGGATGGTCGTCAGCACCGGCGCAAACCGGCATAACGATTTGATGCCGTTGCCCACCGTATTCGGAATGTCATGCAGTTTCAGATCCAGAA
>CAZRQI010000364.1:0-1235 GCA_964602025.1 uncultured Veillonellaceae bacterium | reverse complement strand
CGCCGCGCCGCCATTTCAGCCAATACCGGCTGCCCCAGGCTGTAAAACGACTCCATTCCCACCTTGTAAAAGCTGACGGCGTCACCGAGGGTATCGACCGTTTGCCGCACCTTCTCCAGTGTCGGCACATCCATCGCCACGATCAGCTGTTCCCGGGCATCTCGCATCTTCCGCTCACCTCTCCGTTTTTATCTGTCCCACGAGCTGGCTCACATGGGTCAGCCCCCGTGACGCCAAATATTTCTCCAGCCCCGCCGCGACATCGCGCAAGGCATACGGATTCACAAAATTCGCCGCCCCGATGGCCACGGCCTGTGCGCCGGCGAGCAAAAACTCCACCGCATCCATCGCCGTACTGATGCCGCCCATTCCCACCACCGGAATCTTGACCGCCTGTGCCGTTTGCCAGACCATCCGCAGGGCGACCGGCTTCACCGCCGGCCCGGACAGTCCGCCGATCCCATTGCCGAGAACCGGCTTCCAAGTCCGAGTATCGATCGCCATCCCGACCAGCGTGTTGATCAGCGACACCGCATCGGCGCCGGCCGCTTCCACCGCCCGGGCGATCACAGTGATATCCGTGACGTTGGGCGACAGCTTGACGATCACCGGCAGCTTGGTATGTTTTTTCACCGCCGCCGTCACCGCCGCCGCAGTTTCCGGGACCACGCCGAACGCCATGCAGCCATGCGCGGTATTCGGGCAGGAAATATTGACCTCCAGGCCGGCCACGCCGCTGTCGTCGAGGACTTCCGCCATATAGGCGTAATCTTCCACAACATTGCCGTTGATGTTGGCGATGATCGGCGCACCGTATTGGCGGATACGCGGCAGCGTATCCTTTAGAAAAACCTCCACCCCCGGATTTTGCAGACCGATGCAGTTCAGCATGCCGGAAGGTGTTTCGGCGATCCGGCGACCGGCATTGCCCCGGCGGGGTTCGCGGGTCAATCCCTTCACCACGATCGCGCCGACTTCGCTCAAATCAAGGAAATCCGCAAATTCTTCGCCAAAACCGAAAGTTCCCGACGCCGTCATCAAAGGAGTTTTCATCGGGATACCGGCCAGGTTGACGGCCAGCCGCTCACTCATGACCAATCCACCTCCGTCGCCGGAAATACCGGACCATCCTTGCAGATCTGGCGCGTCCCGCCGTCTTTTGCACCGCAGGTGCAGGACAGGCAGACGCCGAGGCCGCAGGCCATGTGTTCCTCCAGCGAAACCTGCGTCGGAAT
>CAZRQI010000363.1:0-1891 GCA_964602025.1 uncultured Veillonellaceae bacterium | reverse complement strand
CGACAATGGCATAAGGCGGCACATCCCGGGTGACGACCGACCGGGCGCCGATCACCGCGCCGTCGCCGATTCGAACGCCAGCCAGAATCACAGCCTCATAACCGATCCAAACGTCGTTGCCAACCACAATATCCCCTTTGTTGTCCCAGGCCTCGGTCACCCGCATCGTTTCGTCCCACTCCGCAAACAGCGGAAAGGGATAGGTCGACAGAGATGACAACGTATGGTTGGCGGAATTGAACAGGAATTTCGCCTCGCAGGCGATGGAGCAATACTTGCCGATCATCAGCCGATCGTGGTTGATCGGATACTGATACAGAACATTCTTGCGTTCAAACTCCCTCGGGTCGGCAAAATCATGGTAAAACGTAAAATCACCAACGCTGATGTCGGGATTCGCAATGATGTTTTTCAGATAACAGATGGAATGATCTTGCTCGCGGGGATAAATGATATCGGGGTCCAATTTCATTACCGATTCCTTCTTTCATCACAAAATACTATGTTACGCCGTCATAATCAGTGATGGAACAACAGATGCGCAACATAATACCTCACCCCTTCACTCGTACTCGTTTTTAATTATAGACCCGAGGTTCCGGAGGGACAAGCCGTCCCCCCTTCGCAATATGTCATTGACAGATCCCAATCCCCGCATTAGAATTTAGTTAGATATTCAAACTATCTTAAAATCAAACAATTTGACATTTGAACAAAAAGGATGAATGCAATGGCTGGCAAAGACGACTTGACCGCTGAACTGTTCACGTTCTTCAACGATTTTTCGTCCTGGGAGAATTCCGTCATCCGCTCCAGCGACCTGTCGGTGTCCGAGGCCCACGCGATCGAAATCCTGGGCAAAAGCGGCCCGATGAACATGAAAAGTCTGGCCCAAAAGCTCGGCGTGACCACTGGCACCACCACCGTCACCGTGGACCGACTGGAGCGCAACGAATACGCCGAACGCCAAGCCGTGAAGGAAGACCGCCGAGTCCACCTGATCGCCCTGACGGCGAAAGGAAAACGCGCATTTGCCGAGCATCACCAATATCATTCGGATTTGACGGAACAAATTCTATCGGTGCTGTCGCCGGAAGAGAGCGAGCAATTGCTGGCCATCCTCCGAAAAATCAACACGGAAGCATTTTAAGGGGGTGAAGTGATGAGTCACCACAAGGTTCCGGACAATAAAAAAGGCCTGCGCATCGCCATCGGAATTACCGCAGTGATCCTACTGCTGGAATTCTTCGGCGGGCTGGCTACAAATAGTCTGGCGCTGCTGTCGGATGCAGGGCACATGCTGAGCGATGTGAGTTCGCTGATCTTCAGTCTGCTGGCGATGTGGCTCGCCGCCAAGCCGCCCACCGCCGACAAGCATTACGGCTATTCCCGGGTGGAGATCCTGGCCGCCCTACTCAACGGTGTCACTCTGTTTGTCATCGCCGGCCTGATTCTCTTCGAAGCGTATCATCGTTTCCTGGCTCCGGAACCCGTGAACAGCTTATATATGATGGGAATCGCGGTGATCGGCCTGCTCGCCAACCTGTTGAGCGCCTGGGCCCTGCTGCATCAAGGCGACGTTAAATCCAACATCAACATGCGCAGCGCTTATCTGCACGTCCTCGGCGACGCGCTGGGCTCGGTCGGGGCGATTGCCGCCGGCCTGCTCATGTATTTCGGAAACTGGGTTCTGGCCGATCCGCTGATCAGCGTTTTCGTCGCGGTTTTGATCCTGAAAGGCGCCTGGGGCGTAATCCGACAGGCTGTCCACATCCTGATGGAGGGAACGCCGGCGACCATCAACGCCCGGCAGGTCCAGGAACAACTGGAGCAGATCGACGGGGTCCTCAATGTGCATGATTTACGAATCTGGACGATCACTTCGGGCATC
>CAZRQI010000362.1:0-1894 GCA_964602025.1 uncultured Veillonellaceae bacterium | reverse complement strand
GCATCGGCGCCGGCTGCCACGACAGCCCGGGCGATATCTTGAATGTTGCTGGCGTTCGGCGTCAGTTTGACCACGACCGGAATGCGGACAGCTTCCTTCACACAGGCGGTGATGGCCGCCGCCATGGTTTCATCTTTGCCGATGGCCGCCCCCATATTGTCTTCCAGCCGGAAGTGCGGGCACGAGAGGTTCAGCTCGAGTGCGTCAGCGCCGGCTTTTTCCATTCGACGCGCCAAGTCCTGCCAGGATTCGCGATTTTCATCCGCCATGATGCTGGCGATGATGCATTTGCCGGGAAACTCCCGCTTCAAATCCCGGATCGTAGTATCCCAATAGGCCACCGGTTTCTGCGTGAGCCCTTCGATGTTTTCAAATCCGGTGATGTTGCCGGCGTTGTCGCGCAGGGTGGCGAAACGGTTGGCGACATCGGCGGTGATCAAGTGGTCGGGGGCGCAGGTTTTGGTTACCACGCCGGCCCAGCCCAGCTTTAGTGCCTTGGCGATGCCTTCGTAGCTTTGCGTCGGCGATGCGGAAGACAAAAGACAGGGATTATCCAACCAAATACCGCAAAATTGCACCTGTAACGTTCGATTCATTCGTGTGGCTCCTTTCTGTCATCCCTATATTGCATTTGCGCTCGGGCAATGCCTATAATGGCGATGTAAGAGGAAATGGGCTTTACTCAATAAAAGAGTTCGGCGGGAGCGAAAAAAGTCCTTGTGTAAATGCGAAGACTTTCTCAAGGAACGTTAATGACAAATAGTCCTCACCCAGTGGAATATTGTAAACATTCGGCGATAATTGACGAAAATTCGGCACGGATGTAAAATGTAACCTAAATGCATAACATGTGAGGGGGAAGGCAAGATGAAAAAACGGTGGACCATTCTGGGGGGGCTGGCCATCGCCATGAGCATTGCGCTCACGGGCTGCGGTGGCGGCGAAAAGGCCAAGCCGGCCGCGCAAACCAATGAGATTAAGATCGGCGGCAATGTCGAAATGACGGGTGGCGTCGCCAACTACGGCAACCAGGCGCTGAGCGGCATGAAGCTGGCGTTCAAGCAGGTCAACGCATCCGGCGGAGTACTCGGCAAGAAGATCAATCTGATTCTGGCGGATAATAAATCGGAACCGGCGGAAGCCGCCAATGCGACAACCAAACTGATCACCCAGGACAAAGTGTCGATTGTCATGGGGCCGATCGTTAGCTCCAACGTACTGGCCACGGTGAAAATCGCCGAAGACAACAAGGTTGTGGTGATGACGCCGACCGGCACGAACGAGAAGATCACGGTAGACAACGGCAAGGTTCATCCGTTCGCATTCCGGGCCTGTTTCATCGATCCTTTCCAGGGTCGGGTCATGGCCAATTACGCCACCAAGTCTTTGAAAGTGAAAACCGCGGTCATCTATATTGACAGCAGCTCGGACTATTCCAAAGGTGTGGCCGCTGCGTTCGAAGAAACCTTTGTGAAGAATGGCGGCAAGATTGTCGGTAAGGAGGCGTTCCTGCAAAAAGATCAGGACTTCAAGGCGACCCTGACCAAGATCAAAGCGCTGAATGCCGATATCGTATTCATTCCGGCCTATTACGAGGAAGTTGGCAAGATCGTCAAGCAGGCGCGTGAACTCGGCATCAACCAACCCCTGCTCGGCACCGATGGCTGGGACAACCCCAAGGTTGTCGAGATCGCCGGCGCGGCGGCTCTGAACAACACGTTCTTCAGCAACCATTATTCCTCGCAGGACAGCGATCCCAATGTACGCAAGTTCATCGAAGCCTATAAAGCCGAATACAAGGAAGAACCCAGCTCCATGGCGGCGCTGGGGTATGACGCTGCGATGATCGTTGTCGATGCGATCAAGCGGGCGAATACCACCGATGCGGCCAAGG
>CAZRQI010000361.1:0-1896 GCA_964602025.1 uncultured Veillonellaceae bacterium | reverse complement strand
CGCAAAAGGAAGTGGTTTCATGCCGGACATGCAAAACTCCAGCCCAAGGGGGCAAAAATTCCGCAATATTTTGCCGCAGCATTTTATCAAAAGCTCCATCACTTTTTTGTTCGTCCTATCCGTCATCATGTGGGCTGTCTATTCCTTTCAGTCAAGTTCTTCGCTTAACGAGTTGAAACAGAACGAGACGACCAAGGTACTGCTTGGGCGCAATTCGATTTTCAAGGATTTAACCAACAACCAATCCGATCTCATGTTCTTGTCCGATCTGATGGATGTCCGACATTTGGCGGAAGCAACGCGCCTCGCCAATGGAAACGCACTCTTCCCGTTCGATCATGTCGCCCTTGAATATATGCAATTTGCCAAACGGAAGGGAACCTATGACCAAATCCGCTTTCTCGACACAAAAGGGAATGAAATCATCCGGATAAACTTTGAGCATGGCCAGCCGGTGAAGGTGGCCCGCGGACAACTGCAAAACAAAAGCGACCGCTATTATTTTCTGGATACCATCCGCCTGAACCGGGGCGAAGTATACATTTCGCCGTTCGATCTCAATATCGAAAACGGCGCCATCGAGTCGCCGCTGAAACCCATGCTGCGTTTTGCGACGCCAACCTTTGGCGCTGACGGCGAAAAAACCGGCATCGTCTGTATCAATTACCTCGGCGCACAGTTGATCCAAAATTTCCAACGCACTGCCGGCGATCCGGCCAATGCGCCTTTTTTGCTGAACAGTGACGGTTATTGGCTTAGCTCGCGCGACCCGGCGCAAGAATGGGGGTTTATGTACCCGGACCGCAAAGAGCTCACCTTCGCTAAAACCCATCCGGCGGCCTGGGAAATCATCAGCCGTGAATTCACGGGGCAATTCGCGAATGCGGCGGGACTGTTCACTTTTGCGACGATCACACCGTTCGGCAGTGGCCTGTCGTCCAGCAGCGGATCGTACGACCCGGCTCAGCCAAGTCAGCGTTTCTTTGGCAGCGAAAAATACCAGTGGAAGATCGTATCACGAATCGAGCCGGAAACGCTGGGCCATCTCACCCAAGAACTCAAACTCGTGTTTGCGCTTGTGTGGGTCTTTCTGGCGTTGTTTGGCGTCCTGGTCTGCTTCTTTTATGCGCAAAACATCGCCCTGCGCAGTGAATACAACGCCCGTCTGGAAAAAATGGCCACACATGACGCCTTAACCGGCTTGCCGAACCGGAATCAGTTTTCCGAACGACTATTGCACAACCTGGCCCATGCCAAGCGATACAACCACAAACTGTGCGTCTTGTTTATGGACCTGGACGGGTTTAAGCAAGTCAACGACACCTATGGCCATGGCGTGGGCGATGAGCTGCTGGTCGAATCCGCCAAACGAATCAAACAATCCATCCGGGAAATCGATACCGTGGCCAGGGTGGGCGGCGACGAATTCACGGTCATTTTAGCCGAAATTCATGAGCTTCAGGAGGTTCAACCGGTCATACAACGCATCATGGAAGCGGTCTCCCAACCATTCCGGTTCAACGACATTGTCTGCCATGTCGGTGTAAGCATCGGCCAAGCCATTTTCCCCGACGATGGGACCGATATGGAAACTTTGCTGGTGAAAGCCGACCATGCCATGTATAAGGTGAAGAAAGACCGCAAAAAATAAAAACAAATTCGTCACCGGATTGCCCGCGCCTGTAAGTAAGCTAAAATACGAACTTCTGATCCGGCGCAAATAGTTCACAAGTTATTTGCAAATTCTCCACGATTTTGTCACAGCCATCCTATATGATATAGCCAGGGGAAATCCCTACTATGAATTAAACAGGAGGCTATGAAAATGAAAAACACTTGGTTGATTGCCCTACTGGGCTTACTGCTTGCCACCAGCGCTTTCGCGCCCGCTCCCGC
>CAZRQI010000360.1:0-1920 GCA_964602025.1 uncultured Veillonellaceae bacterium | reverse complement strand
CGCCAATAACGGCTATTTTTATGGGCACGCCGCCATCTCCTTCGGAGAATATTTTACCGGAAGATTGGAATAATATTTAAATGATTACATAGTTTGACGTATTCGAAAAATTTCCTGCTAGCGTTGCAAGGCTTTTTTAAGTTTTGGCGCGAGGATGACGGCGACGATCAGGCCGACCGACGAGGTCAGCAGCGAAGCGGGGATGTTCGCGAAAGCAACGGCCAGGCTGCCGGTTACCTGCCACCAGGCGAGGATATAGCCGGCCAGCGTCCAGGCCGCGGCGACGACGCAACCGAAAATTGCCCGGAACAGCGACCAGGAGTGACTTGGGGCGACGGCAGCCTGTTTTTGCGGCCACAGGCCGTGGGCGATAACGCCGGCGATCAACCCGGCGATTCCCTTGATCACGAAGGACCAGGGCGTATACGGGGAAAATCCCATCAGAAGGTCAAAGAACGCCGAGCCGATCGCAGCGGACAGGCCGGCGTACACTCCGCCGAAAACGATGGCGACCGTGAACAGGAAGGCGGTTCCCAGATGCACCATGGCGCCCACGCCCAAAGGGATCTTGATGGCGGTGGCAATGGCGCACATACTGGACAGGGCGCCGATGGCGACAATGTCCTGCAGCGTAAGGCGGCGACGTTCATTCATGATCGGGTTCCTCCGGTGCGTTCAAGCTTGACGCGGCAAGACCATGGCAAAGCCGGGGCAGGCACGATTCCAGCAGGATTCCCTCGCGGCGGGGAGCGCCGGAAGCGACGGAAAGGCGGACGGCGGACGCCACGAAGTCAGCGGCGTCGCGAATGGCGGCGGGCAGGGAGAATCCGGCCAGCAGACGCCCCAGCAGCACACTGGCGAAGACATCGCCGGTTCCGGGATATCGGGCCGGGATATAATCGTTGACAAATTGCCAGCTTTGCCCTGTCATGCGATCAAACCCCAGGTTGGCGATTTTATGATCGGGCAGGGGGATTCCGGTGACGACGACTTGCGCCGGTCCCAGATCGCTGAGGCGGCGCAACCAGGGTTCCATGTCCGCGAGACACGTAATCGTCGGCTGCCAGGGTTCGTTGAGCAAAAAACAGGCTTCCGTGTAATTGGGGGTGATGATGCCGGCTTTTTGCACCAGAGACAGAATCTGTTCCTTCATGGCCGCCGTGCAAATGGAATAAAGCTGCCCGTCGTCACCCATGACCGGATCCACCAGCACCAGCGGGTGATTGGCGGAAAAATCATCAATGAACTGGGCGACCAACTCAATTTGCTGCCCGGAGGCGAGGTAACCGCTGTAAAGGGCGTCGAATTCTACGGCTTCGCGGCGCCAATGGGCGGCGAACGGCGCGATTTGCGGCGTGCAGTCATGGAAGACGACGTCGGAGAATCCGCCGGGGTGAGTGCTGAGAACGGCGGTTGGCAAAGGACAGGCCTGAATCCCCAGACAGGAAAGGATCGGCAGGATGACCGTCAGGGAACAGCGACCGATACAGGATAAATCATGGATGGCCGCCACTTTTTTGATCGGGGATGCAGTCATGGGGTTGCCTCCTTGTTGCTGGTGCTGAATATTATTATGCGCCATCCGGTTCGATCCTGCAAATCCCGGCAATGGTGATTTTTTCCGTTCAAAGGGAAAGTTGCGTAGGATTTTTGGGGTTCGACTGCGAATGATATGGTCTATGGATCAAAATAGAAGAAAGCAGGGATGAAATGTTTGTTAAGAATCAGGAAAAACCGTTGATGACGATTGTTCCCGGCATTCAAAGGAAGACTCTCGCCGTTGGCGCCCACACCTTGATGACGGAGTTCGTTCTGGAGGCTGGCGCGGAATTGCCGGCGCACAAGCATCCGCATGAACAGATCGGCTTTCTGGTGTCCGGACGCCTCATCCTGACGATTGGCGGTGAATCCTGTGAAATG